>CAYUJY010000001.1:0-31860 GCA_964445145.1 uncultured Peptoniphilaceae bacterium
ATGATTGGGATGGTTGGAAACTAATGACAGATAGACTTTCTGAAAAGATACAAATAGTTGGAGACGACTTATTCGTAACAAATACAGAAAGATTAAGCAAAGGTATAAAAACCAAAACTGCAAACTCTATATTAATAAAGCTAAACCAAATTGGTACAATCACTGAAACCTTGGATGCTATTGAACTAGCAAAAACACATGGCTACACTGCAGTTATTTCCCATAGATCAGGTGAAACCGAAGATACTACAATAGCTGATTTAGCAGTTGCAACAAATGCTGGACAAATAAAAACTGGTGCTCCATCGAGAACTGATAGAGTAGCAAAGTATAACCAACTATTGAGAATTGAAGATGAGTTGGGTGAAACTTCCAGATACCTTGGAATAGAAACATTCTACAACCTATAAAATAGTCACATGTGTTGTAAATTGTAATAAATTCTGTATTCATAACGGGTCACTCTCTAGAGCGACCCGTTTTTTTGTAGTAAATTGTTTTCTTTACATATATAAATTACTGAGTTCAAGTAACATCAACAATTTGTATTAAACACATTATGACTAACAAGTGATAGTTTTGTGATTGTTAAATCACAAAACTATTGCAAATGTTTTCACCTTCTGATAATATTAAAAAAGGAGGTTGAATAAATGGAAACAAATTTATTAATTGAGCTGAATGCTTTCCAGACAATGGGTATTGCAATTGTATTTTTACTTATCGGAAAGTGGCTTAGGAAGAAAGTAACTTTCTTTCAAACGTACGCAATTCCTGCACCAGTAATAGGAGGTCTTATTTTCTCTATCGGTGCTTTATTGCTTAGAATGTCTGGAGTTTTAGGATTTACCTACGATGAAACTTTCAGAAACTTGTTTATGACAATGTTCTTCTGTTCTGTAGGTTTCAATGCGAGTGTTAAGGTACTTGCAAAGGGTGGAGTCAAGGTAGCTATATTCCTAGTACTTGCAGGCGTTCTATGTATAATCCAAAATGCTGTTGCATTGGGATTAGCTCCAGTAGTTGGAGTTGAGCCAGGTATCGCATTAATGACAGGTTCTACACCAATGACTGGTGGTCATGGTACATCTGGTGGTATAGCACCAGTTGTTGAAGGAAAAGGTGTAGTTGGAGCTGAAACTGTTGCGTTTACTGCTGCAACGTTTGGACTTGTCGCAGGTTCATTAATGGGTGGACCAGTAGCTAACAATCTAATCATTAAAAATGATTTAGTAGCTAAAAGAAAAAAAGATGATGATGAAGATTTAGATGTTGATGAATTAGTAGGAGCTAACAATCCTTTAACTGATGATAAATTCCACACTGCATTCTTTATGTTGGCACTTGCCACAGGTGTAGGAACGTTCTTAACGAATCTAATTAACTCTATCAATGCAGATTTCCAAATGCCAATCTACATAGGTCCAATGATTCTTGGTATCTTATTTAGAAATCTTTTGGAAAACACTGAGCACAAAGTTCCAATGAATGAACTTGGTATTATTGGTGATATATGTCTACAAATTTTCCTAGCAATTGCATTAATGACTATGAGACTTTGGGAACTAGCAGCATTGGCATTACCACTAATTATACTTCTTGCAGCTCAAGCTGTAGTAATGTACCTATATGCAGTTTTCGTAACATTCCCAGTTATGGGTCGTGACTATGATGCAGCGGTTATGACTGCTGGACACTGTGGTTTCGGTATGGGAGCTACTCCAAATGGCGTTGCTAACATGCAATCAGTTACAGAAAAATTTGTTGATTCCAGAGTTGCATTCTTCGTATTACCAATCGTTGGTGGATTCTTCATCGACTTTGTAAACGTAGCGATAATTACTTTATTCTTAGGATTCATTTAAGAATTCATATTACTACAAACAAAGCCCAGAGAATATTTCTCTGGGCTTTCATACATTTTTTGCAACAAAAAAGCCACCTTATGGGTGGCAAATTTTATTGTAATTTACTCTGCGCTATATGGTAAAAGTGCAACTTGTCTTGCTCTTTTAACTGCAATAGTAACTTCCCTTTGGTGCTTAGCACATGTTCCTGTGATTCTTCTAGGAAGAATCTTTCCTCTATCTGACACTAATTTTTTTAGTTTTGCAACATCCTTATAATCGATGTTGTTATTTTTGTCAGTACAGAAAGCGCACACCTTTTTTCTAGGTCTAAATCTTCTTTGCATTTTCTCCTCCAGTACTAGAATGGAATGTCTTCATTGTCGACTGTGTAGAAGCCTTCTATATCATCAAGGTCATTTGAGGATCCAGAAGAGTAGTCACCGGTTACGTTAGCTTGTGGTCTGTTTGAGTTATCCCACTCAAGGAATTGAACTCGTTCTGCTACCACATCGGTAGTATATCTTCTCGTACCATCTTTTGCTTCGTAACTTCCAGTTTGAATTCTACCACTTACTGCTACCAAACGTCCTTTTGCTAAATAGTTATTGACGTTTTCAGCTTGTTTTCCCCATACAACAATGTTTATAAAGTCAGCTGTCGGCTGGTTTTTAGATTCCATTTCCGCTTTTTTTTCTCTAGATAATTGTCTATCAACTGCCAGCGTAAAACGCGCTACAGCAGTATTATTACCACTTGGTAAATATCTCAGTTCAGGCTCTCTCGTTAGTCTACCGATAAGTACTACATTATTCATCAGTTTCTCTCCTTATCTTATTTATCAAGATTAATTACCATATGTCTTATTATTGACTCTTGTATTTTTGCAACTCTATCAAATTCTTTAATAGCACTTGGAGTAGCTTTAAATTTTAGTAGATAATAGAATCCGTTTGTGTGATCATCAATAAGGTATGCGAATTTTCTATCGCCCCATTCATCAATTTCCTCAACGTTACCGTCATTGCTAATAATTTCAGTCAATCTTTCAACAGCCGCTTTTCTAACCTCTTCTTCTACATCATGGTAGAAAATTACTATTGCTTCATAATTATTCATACGTCACCTCCTCATGGACATCAGGCCTTTTCAGGCAAGGATTATTTACAGCAATTAATTATAGCAAACTTAAGTGAAAAATACAAATTATTTTTATTTGTGTTTCACTTAATATCTATAACGATAGCTTTTTTAAAAGCTGCTATGTTATAATAACATAAGGTGATGAAATGAGCAATTCACATAAAATCAAAACAGAAGAGTTCGTTTGCATAGATGAAATTTACTATGGAGGATCTGATGAAATATTGTATCTAGAGGACAGTTTATGTGACTTTTCGAAACACTTTTCTACTGGCTCCTTTGCACTTACGGATATTTTAATTTACGAACTCAACAAATATGAGAAGATAATAGGAACAATGGGTAAATATTTATTAACCAGAGAAGAGTATGCAAATACTCTTAGAAACTACGTTGATTCAATGGCATATAGACAATTTGGATTTTTAAGTGTCAACGCCATTGCAAGCTATCTTGAAAGATTTTCAAACAAAAGAAGAATTAAATTTGATATTAACTTGCGTAGAGATTTTTTTTCGGAGAAACAATTTCTAGATTTTATTGTTAGAGGATTAGAAAATGACCACCCGATAATTTTGCAAGTGGGTAAAAAAAATCAAAATGAAAAGGTCGAAAACTTTACAGTTGTAACGGGATTGGAAAAGGAAAACCTAATCCTATCATCTAAGGGAAGTAAAATAGAAGTGCCCATAAGTGATGTGTTTAAATTCGGAGATAGGGAGTTAGGGGCACTGTTTATAGAGGTTGTTTTATGACAAAAACTAATGCCATGAGAATTTTGGACCAGAAGAAAATTAACTATGAAGCACATAGCTATTCAACTAATGATGGCATAGATGGTATTTCTGTTGCCAATTCTATAAACAAGGATTCAATAATGGTTTATAAAACCTTGGTGACAAAACATGAAAAAGAAAACTTCGTTTTCATAATTCCAGTAGCTTCGGAACTTGATTTAAAAAAGGCTGCAGCAGCTGCTGGTGTAAAAAATATTGAAATGATAAAACAAAAAGATCTTTTGCCTTTAACTGGGTATGTCCATGGTGGCTGTTCGCCCATAGGTATGAAAAAGAAGTTAAAGACCTTCATACATGAAGATGCAAAAAACTTAAACACTTTAGTAATTAGTGCAGGAAAAATCGGTCTACAGGTCGAATTATCACCAAGTGATTTGGCTGAAATAGTGGATGCGATTTTTGAAGATATAATAAAGTAGGAGGTATATTTATGGATTATAAAATGAAGTATCAAGCGTGGTTAGACTCATCGGTAATCAATGATGCAACTAAAGAAGAACTTAGATTACTTACTGATGAAGGAGAAATAGAAGATAGATTCTATCAAGACCTAGAATTTGGTACGGCTGGTTTAAGGGGAAAACTCGGTGCTGGAAGTAATAGAATGAATATCTACACAGTTGGATTAGCTACACAAGCACTGGCACAGACTATCGTAAAGCATGGCCAAGAAGCGATGGATAGAGGTGTTGCTATAGCTTATGATGTAAGAAATGGTTCTGAGGAGTTTTCAAGGGTTTCATCAGGCATCTTAGCGGCAAATGGTATTAAAGTTTACTTGTTCGAGGACATAAGACCTACTCCAATGCTAAGTTTTGCTGTAAGACATTTAAATACAATTTCAGGTATAGTTATTACTGCTTCCCATAACCCTAAGGATTACAACGGTTATAAAGTGTATTGGGAAGAGGGTTCTCAAATTCTAGATGAAACTGCGGATGAGATATTATCTGAACTGGGTAAGTTGAGTTTTGATGATGTCAAGTACGGAGATTTTGAAGTGTTAGTAAAATCTGGTGATATCCAATTAATCGGTAAGGATATAGATAATTTATATTATGAACAAGTATTGAATATGGCAATCAATGAGGATATTGATAAGGAAGTTATTATAGCTTATTCTCCTCTTAATGGTACTGGAAATATTCCAGTTAGAACCGTTTTATCTAAAAGAGGCTTTACAAATGTTCACGTTGTTAAGGAGCAAGAAAATCCAGACGGAAATTTTGAAACTGTAGGGTATCCAAATCCTGAAGATGTAAAAGCATTTGAATACGCATTAATATTAGCCAAAGAAGTAAATGCAGATGTTATTATTGCAACGGATCCAGATTGCGATAGAGTTGCAATGATGGCAAAAGATACAGAAGGTGTATACTATGCATTCAATGGTAACCAAACCGGGGTATTATTAATAAACTATATTTTAAATGGGTTAAATGCTAAAGGCGCTATTCCTAAGAATGGAGCAATAGTAAAGAGCTTAGTAACTGGAGAAATGGGATTACCAATATGTGAAAAATTCGGCGTTAAAATGTTCGATACTTTGACTGGATTTAAAAATATTTGTGCCCTTCCTAACGAGTGGGACAAAACTGGTGAATATAGCTTTATTTTTGGATATGAGGAAAGTATAGGCTATACCTACGGAGACTATGTTAGAGATAAGGATGCGGTGGTTTCTTCAATGATGATAGCTGAAATGGCTGGCTACTATAAAAAGCAAGGCAAGACTCTAGTTGAAGTGTTATATGATTTATACGAAGAGTATGGCTATTACAAGGAAAAACTTATTTCCCTAGTACTCGAAGGCATTGAGGGACAAGGAAGAATTTCTAGAATGATGGATTCCATAAGAGCAAACCCATTGAATACAGTAGCTGGATTAAAGCTAGACAAAATTGTGGATTACAAATTTGATAAAACTGATGTGGGTGTTTCAAACGTTCTGAAATATGTACTTGAGGATGGTTCATGGTATTGTGTCAGGCCATCAGGTACGGAACCAAAGATTAAAATATATATTTATGCTAAGGACAAACTTGAAGATGTCGCATTGGATAAGATTAAATTAATTGAGAAGGAAGCATTAGAAAGACTTTATGAAGTTGAGTAAGAATTACGAAAATAGGTATAGGCAATATACCTATTTTTTTGTCTAAAATATTTTATTATGATATAATAATCAACTCAAGGAGTGATTAAAGTTGGGAGAATCAATAGATAGTTTAAAATATCGTCAAGAAACCATTAAAATAACCTTACCTGTATTTTTGGAATTGCTAATTAGCAGCTTATTCGGCATGGTGGACATGATGATGGTAGGAAATAGTGGAATCGATTCAATTACCACACCTTCAATTGCGGCAATTGGGATTACAAACCAAATGATGTTTATAGGTTTAGCAATGACGCAAGCATTATCCACTGGCGGTACCACGATGATTGCTAGATATGTTGGAGCAAAGCGTTATGATAAAGTTCCATCGGTACTTAAGCACATACTAATAATTGCATTTGTTTTAATAGTAATTCCATTTGAAATTATAGGACTTAGCCTTTCAGAAGAGATGATGAGATTTATAGGAGCACAGCAGGATGCGATTTCTATAGGCTTAGGATACTTTAGAGTAGCAATCATTGGATTTATATTTCAAGCCTTCAATTTGACTGTTTTTGCATCAATTAGGGGTACTGGGGACACCAAGACACCTATGAAAATTAATATTTTCGTAAATATGCTAAACGTTGTGGGCAATTATGTATTAATATTTGGAAAATTTGGTTTACCGGCCCTAGGTGTTACAGGGGCTGGAATCTCCACATCAATTTCTCAAGTGGTCGCTACAGTAATTTTGCTTTATATTTTATTCAAGAAGAAAAATAGAGTGTATTTGGATTTTAAAGAAAAGTTTAAAATCGAAGAATCCACAATATCTAATTTAATAAAAATAGGTGGACCTGCAACACTAGAACAAATTGCATTTAGGGTTGGAATATTATTTTTTGTAAAAATAGTTTCGGGATTGGGTACCGTGGTTTATGCTACACACCAAATTTGTTTAAATATAATGAGCTTATCTTTTTCCCCAGGACAAGCATTTGGTATCGCTTCATCCACCTTGGTGGGTAGAAGTTTAGGCGAAAGAAACATAAACAAAGCCGAAGTCTTTTTAAAAGAATCGAATAAGCTAGCCATACTTGTCTCTGTTGTTTTAGGATTTGTATTTTTCTTTTTTGGAAAATATATAACTGCACTTTACACCCAAGACCAAGCAATTATTAGCCAATCGATTGACATATTAAAGTTAATGGCATTTATTCAACCTTTTCAAGCGTCGCAATTGTCAATGGCTGGTGGCTTAAGGGGTGCAGGAGATACGGTTTCCACACTTTTAGTCACTATGTTTGGAGTTGTAATAGTGCGCCTTAGCGTTGCGTATCTATTAATAAATGTAATGCAAGTTGGGTTGATGGGTGCATGGATCGCCATGTTTGTAGACCAATTTGTAAGATGGGTTGGAGTAACTATAAGATACAAAACTGGAAACTGGAAGTATATAAAGCTAAAGTAACATATTTATACAAATTATTAGGTTATAAAATAGCGCACATATAGTGTGCTTTTTTAGTACATATGTAGATTAATACTATATTTCGTGGTAATATATTATTAATTAGGGAGGTGGGTCCATGAAATTAATTATTGATATAAATCCTTACTTGGAAAGAAATTTTGCAATTGAAAAATTCGAGTCCCAAAAAGAAATCATGGCAATGGATAACAAAGTAACTTTGAATAAAAGTTCCGTTGAATGTTTAAAGATTTTTGATATTTTTGGAGTAAATTCGCTGCTTATAACCATATTAGGCGGAAATAATGGTGAATTATATGAGAAACTATTGAAAAACGAAGCTATTGATTATGTGAAAGTCCCAATAAGAGACGAAATTCAAGAAAGAATATACATTTCATCCGACCAACGAGCCTTAGATATCAGGACCGAAGAGCCAAGAGTAACTATGGACGAAGTAAATGATTTGTATTCACTGTTTTCCAATCATTTAACCCAAGTGAATTTTGTACTAATCCCTGAAAGTTCAGATACGGAAAGGTCAATTGAGTTTTTAGAAAATTTAATTAATATATCCTACAAAGCAGGAGTGAAAATTGGAGTAGTTGCCAATAAATATAACGTAAAATCAATTATTTCTAAAAAACCATATGCCATTATATTAAATACATCGGAGCTTGAAGAGTATTCTAATCAAGAATTAAATTTTGAATGGGAAATTACAAAAATTTGTAATGGAATATTGGATTCAGGAGTGGGAATAGTACTCCTAGCTAGGTCTAATAAAGAGCTACACCTCTATAATGGTGAGGAGTTGTTGATTGCTACTATAAGCAATCCCACTGGGGAAGAAATAAATAAAAACAAAGCTATTTCAGGTTATATCGCTGGAATAAGTAAAGGCTATGACAACTCCATGAGTTTATCAATTGCTTTGGCTGCTGCGAAACCAGAAGTTGCAGAGATTGAGAAAAAGCTTGATGCTGCAAATATTAAATTGCTACTAAAAGAAATTAAGGTTGATAAGTTCAATGCATAAGAATTTTAAATTTCTTCACATTTCAGACATTCATTTGGGAACTTATTTTTTGAAAGATACGATTATTGGGAAGGATTCTGACGAAAGACGTCAGGAATTATGGGTTACATTTCAAAGAACCCTTGATTTTGCGCGGGAAGAAAATGCTGAATTTGTGCTGATAGCGGGAGATTTATTCGAAAACAGTAGTTTTACTATTTCAAATTTAGATAGATTAGCTTACATTTTCCACCAATTTTCTGATTTAGAATTTTATATTGTTGCTGGAAATCATGATTACATTAGCCCTAAATTTAACTACTTGAAAGATATATCTGGTGATAATGTACATTTTTTTGATGCAAAATTAGATTTTTATGAAATTAGTAAACTGAATGTTCGGATATATGGTTTTTCCTGGGACAGACTAGAGATAAATGAAATACCCTTTGATTTTCCAAAATTAGATGGTACTTTTTTTAATGTTCTATTATTACATACGAATTTTCAAAAACCATCAAATTATTTACCCCTCAGCTTATCAAATTTAGAAAATGTCAATTTTAATTATTTTGCCTTTGGACATATTCACTATCACCATGAAGTGTATAAAAACGCATATTATTCTGGTTCGCCAGAACCATTAAAGTTTACGAACACAGGACCACACGGTGCATTGATTGTAAGTTACGAAAACTCTTTATTGAGTGTTGAGTTCAAAGAGTTTGGTGTTAGGCAGTATAGAGAATATGAATTGGATTTAAACGGAATTAGTAACAACCTAGAAGCCTTTAAGGCAGCCGAGCTATTGCTTACAAATGCAAAGAACGGAGATTACATTAGAATAACTGGGAAAAATCAAAAAGTCTCAGTTGTAAACCTAAATGAGTTGGAAGAAAAATTAAGAGAATCGTTTAAATATTTAGAAATTATTGACAAAACACTTCCATCCATAGATATAGACGAAATTTTTGAAAGTAATACGAGCAATTTAGTAGGAGAGTACATCGAATTTGTTAAAGAAAACTATGACGATGTAACTGCTGCAAAACTTCTTGATATTTGCATAAAAGGTTTTATAACTGGTGATTTGTTATGATGATCAAAAAAATAAAAATCTTAGGTTATGGTAAGTTATCAGATGTTGAAATGAATTTTAAAAATGGTCTAAATATAGTATATGGCCCCAATGAAAGTGGCAAAAGTACAATTCGAAGCTTTATTTTTGGGATGCTTTATGGAGGAATAGCAGCAAACTCTAAGAGGACTATTTACACCGAAGAATATAATTCCCAATTGCCATGGAGTGGCTTAAACTATGAAGGAAGCATGGAGATTGAAAGGAATAATGAATATTATCACATTTATCGCAACTTCCAAAAAGGAAATGAAAGACTATCAATAATAAATATTAAAACGGGTGAAGACGCTAAGAACAAATTTATGATAGATCAGTCTAAGCGTGTTGAAAGAATTGATTATGAATTCTTTGGTGTGAGTGAATCCACCATTAGAAAGAACTTCGTCATTGACCCTCTATACAATGATTTCAACATGGGTGTTAGTATTGACATAAGGGATAGACTGAACAATAAAATTTCCACAAATGATGACAATCTATCTTTAGAAAAATTGCTAAATAATATTGATAGCACAAATGATATAAAGGGTATAAAAAGAACAATAAAATTTCTGAATAATGATATTAAAGAATTAGAGGATAAACTGCGTTATTCCAATTCTAAATTGGAGCATACGATTGATTTTGACTATCTTGATGATCTTTCAAGAAAAATTGAAGATTTAGAAAAAGAATACGAACTAAAGTTAAATGAAAAGATAATCAAAATAACGGAATATAATCAAAATGATTTAGCTGAACAGGAACTAATACAGGAGCATCAGTTTTTATTATATAGAAGAGAACAATTAAGTCTTGGTGCGGTGGACATAGATGCAGTTAGTAGCCTTCTTAAACATAAAAACATTTTATCCAACGAAATTGAAATATTGGAAATTAAGAATGGAAGAAGCAACTACTTTCATATTGCATTGCTAATTATGTCCATATTAGGTTCTACCGTAAGCTATTTTCTCGTTAAAGACTTATTTTATCAAACTCTGTTGGCAGTAATGCTGTCTCTTATACTTTTAATGTATAAAAATAATAAGAGTAAAAGAGACGCCAAATCTCTTTCAGAGAAGTATCAAGAACTAGACTCTATCCAAGAAGCGCTCGTTTATGCAGGAGTAGACGTAGATACAGTAGATGAAGAAGTTCTAAAAAGAAACACTAATGAGATGAATTCAATCGGTACTCGACTTCAGGAAATTGAAGATGTTTTAGGGGATAAAGTATATAATAATATGGAAACTGAGCAATCGGATATAGATAATGAAATTGTTGAGCTTAAAGATAAAATTGACTTTGCTAAAATAGAACGAGCAAGACTCCTAGAACGTATAAAAATAAATGATGAATCATATAAAAGTGAACTAGAAGACAGAGAAGAACTAGGATTACTGAACGATGAATTAAAGGAAGCTGAAAGTAAGTACAATTTAATTGAAGAATCTAAGGAAATTTTAAAAAAGTTATCTAAAGAAAAATTTATTAATCATGCTGAAATACTCAGCGAAAAATCTAGCAATTATTTAGAGTTTCTAACAGATGGAAAATATAAGAACATAATAGTAAATCCCGAAGGAAACATTTTAATAAAGGATCTTGAAGCAGGAGAATTTGTAAATGTGAGTAATCTGAGCAAAGGCACAATTGACCAAGTTTATCTAGCCCATAGGCTATCCATAATAGAAAATCTGGGCTTAGATTTCCCTTTGTTTATTGATGATGGGTTGGTACTTTATGATGATGAAAGAAATTTTAAAGCATTGTCACTTATAGCTGAAATTTCTGAAAATAGACAAGTGTTTCTTTTTACTAGTCATGCTAGGGATATAAAAAATATAGAAAAATTGGGCAGTAAATATAATTTTATTAAGTTAGGAGCATAGATGATTTGGGGTATTGGTGATTTGCATTTTGATCATACAAAAGATAAATCCATGGACATATTTGGGGGAAACTGGATAAACCATGAGGAGAAGATTATAGAAGATTGGATAAGCCGAGTTTCAGATGATGATATAGTACTTGTAGCAGGCGATATATCCTGGGCGTTAAAAATTGAAGATGCAAAATCAGACTTAACGAGAATTGATGAGCTACCTGGTGAAAAATATTTTATTAAGGGAAATCACGATTATTGGTGGGCAAGTCTAAACAAGTTAAATAGCTTGGGTTTAAAAACCATAAATTTCATACAAAACAATCATTTCATAAATGGTTCTGTAGCAATATTTGGCACAAGGGGATGGTTACCTCGCGATGCTGACAATTTCACACCTGAAGATGAAAAAATATTTAAAAGAGAACTTATGAGATTAGAAAACTCATTAAAGAGTTATACGAATGAAGATGAATCCATAACAAAGATTGTAATGATACATTTTCCACCGTTTTCAAGTAATGGAAAGCCTAATGAATTTGTTGCGTTGATGGAAAAATATAATGTAGATAACTGCGTATATGGACATTTACATGGCGATGGACACGTTTTTGTAAAGGAAGGTACGTTTAATAATATGGACATAAAATGCGTATCTAGTGACTTTTTAGACTTTAAATTGAAAAAAATACTATAAATAGATAAAATAACCTAAAAATGTGAACTTACTATTAAACATAATTCATAATTATGTTACAATATATTTAGTAAACGAAAGGAGTGTAGTATGGGAAAGTACAGATACATTAAATTATTTGAAGAAGTGGGGAAGAATGATATTCCACTCGTAGGTGGTAAGGGTGCAAACCTAGGCGAATTGACACAGATGGGTCTAGATGTTCCACCTGGATTTTGTGTTACGAGTTCTGCGTATAATTACTTTGTAAACTATACAAATTTAAATGAAATCGTGAAACTTCTGTTGGAAAGACTGGATGTTGACAATTCAGATTCCTTAACCATGGTAAGCGAAAAGCTACAAGCTAAACTTAATGAAAGTAAGATTCCTGAGGATTTGGAGAAGGAAATTATTGACGCTTACAGAGAATTCAGCAAAAGGTACGACCTAGTAGACCCGCATGTTGCTGTACGAAGCTCAGCTACAGCAGAAGATTTACCTGATGCATCCTTTGCAGGACAACAAGATACGTATCTTCACATCAGTGGGGAAGAAGAATTATTAAGACATATTAGAAGATGCTGGGCCTCCTTATGGACTGCTAGAGCAATCTATTACAGAGAAAAACAAGATTTTGATCATTTTGATGTAGCATTAAGCGTTGTTGTTCAAAAAATGGTTAACTCAGAGAAGAGTGGCGTAATGTTTACTGCTAATCCTATTTCTCAAAACCTTGATGAAATGATGATTAATGCAAGCTATGGGCTAGGTGAAGCTGTAGTAAGCGGCATGGTAACACCAGATGAGTACATCGTAAATAAAAAAACTAAAGAAATTATTGAAACTACAATTTCTGAAAAAAATGTAATGGTTATACAAGCAGATGACGGCGTGGGCACTAAGCTTGTACAAGTTGCTGACTATCTAGGTAATGAAGCTGTAAATACCGAATGTTTAAATGAATATGAACTGAGCACTCTTATTGATTATGGTATAAAAATAGAAAATCTTTACAAGAACATTCAAGATATCGAGTGGGGAATAGACGCTGACACTAAACAGCTATATATACTACAATCTAGACCTATTACAACGATTAAAAAGGACGAAAAGGAAGTATTGAACGTCTTGGTTAAAGGTCTTGCTGCATCACCGGGAATTGGACGCGGTGTAGTAAGAAACATTGAAAACTTAATAAATATAAACCAAGTTGAAGACGGCGATATTCTTGTAACTGGAATGACAAATCCAGATATGGTTCCTGCCATGAGAAAATGTGCAGCAGTTGTAACTGATGAGGGTGGTAGAACATGTCATGCTGCCATCGTTTCAAGAGAATTAGGAATTCCGTGCATAGTAGGAGCTAAAAATGCTACTAAAGTGCTTGCGACAGGACAATTTGTTACTGCAGATGCTACACGTGGTGTAGTATATGAAGGAAACGTATTAAATAAAAAAGTTGATGAAGAAAAACAAGAAGTAACTGGTGGAGGCAGTTTTGCCCTTACGGATGAATTAAAAACCCTTTGGGCACCTATTACTGCAACTAAAATTTACATGAACCTTGGAGAACCTGAGCTTATAGAAAAGTATAAGAATCTTCCATTCGACGGTATTGGATTAATGAGAACTGAATTTATATTTACAAATATGATAGGCGCTCATCCAATGTATCTAATAAAAACGGGTCAAGGGGATATGATGGTTGAAAAGCTAACTGAAGGTATTATGACAGTAGCATCAGCTATTTATCCTAAACAATTGACAGTTCGAATGAGTGACTTCAGAACCAACGAATTCCGTGGATTAAAAGGTGGAGAAGAAGTTGAACCTATAGAGCAAAATCCAATGATAGGTTGGAGAGGTGTTTCCAGATATATATCTAAAGAATATGAAGAAGGCTTCAGGTTAGAATGTAGAGCTATCAGAAACGTTAGAGAAGAACATGGACTTAAAAATGTCGTAGTAATGCTCCCGTTTGTAAGAACTCCTGAAGAGCTTAAGGTAGTTAAAGAAATCATGAAGGAAGAAGGACTTGTAAGAGGCGTTGACTTTAAGCTATGGATAATGGCAGAAGTTCCTTCAGTAGTAATGATGGCAGAAGAATTTGCACAACTAGTAGATGGATTCTCCATTGGAAGTAACGACTTAACACAACTTACGATGGGTGCAGATAGGGATAGCGAAAAGATGAACAATATGGGCTATTTCGATGAAAGACAAGAGGCTGTTAAGAGAGCAGTTCAAATTATTATTAATGCTGCTAAGAAATATGGAAAAACAGTTTCAATATGCGGTCAAGGTCCATCACAATATCCAGAGTTTGCAGAATTCCTAGTGGAAAATGGAATAACTTCCATAAGTGTAAACCCTGATACAGTTGAGTATACTAGAAGAGTTGTAGCTCAAGTAGAACAAAAAATACTTTTAGATAGCATAGTAAGAAAATAAATTGTAAACGGGTACCCTGGTGGTACCCGTAGTTTTATATTTTTTTGGATTTTAATAGTGTTAATTGGAAAAGTTCTGATAGATTTGTATCCTTAGAAATTTCTATGGAGCCTTGTAGAGTTGTCTTATCACCACCACCCTTTAAGCCATGTTCTGATACTAATGTGGATTTTATGGAATCCAAGTCATATTTAGAGTCCAAAGGAAGGTTTATATAAAAGTTAGCTCGGTCGTTACTTTCTAAATAGTAAATCTGTGTCAGATTTGGATAGTCAGAAAACATTTTTGAAAATTGATTAACATCCTTAAATGGAAGAGTATCAAACCGAACAATTATTGTCATATTTTTTGTTTCTTCAGTTACCTTGCTTAAATAATTGTCTTTTAATACTTCCATCATTTTAAATTTCAAATTTCTATATTCAGTTTCTAATTGCAAATTACCATCTAATTTCCGTTGGAGACTTTCAACTAGATTTTCATCATTGGAAGATAGAATTTTATTTAATTTACTTAATATTGTATTTTTTATTCCATAATCCTGTAGAGCTCTTTTTCCTGCAACCACATGGAGTCTGTAATTACCCCTGTGCTTTTCGTAGTTTATAATTTTAATAATCCCCAATTCACCCGTGGAATTTACATGAGTTCCACCACAGGCAGAGTAGTCAAATCCTTCGATCTCAATTACTCTCAGATCATGACTTACCATTGGATCCTTTCGAAAGTCAATGTTTTTTAGTTCGCTTTCCTTTGGGAAGTAAGACTTTACCAGAAAGTTATATCTAATTATATCGTTGGCTAATTCCTCAATCCTATTGACTACAATATCATCCATATGGTCTATTTCAATATCTATTACGAAAAAATCAGTACTCATATGAAAACCGATGGTTTTTGCGTCATAAAGCACATGAAAACATGCGGATAAGAGATGTTGTGCAGTATGTTGCTGCATCACATCATATCGATGTTCCCAATCTATTAATATCTTTACTTCACTTCCGGGGACTTTGCTTTTTGTTAAATGGATTATTTTGTCGCCTTCTATAATAGATTTTTCAACGGGAATACCATTTATGGATCCAATATCTCCAGTTTGACCTCCGGCAGTATCCGGATAAAATATCGTTCTATCTAATACTAATTGAAAATAGTTTTGTATTTTTCTATTTAAAAGTACGCGTGCATCTAGCTCCATCAAATATGGATTAAACATATATTCTTTTCTAGTCATATTATCACC
The DNA here is from genome assembly GCA_964445145.1 of uncultured Peptoniphilaceae bacterium. Lineage (GTDB taxonomy): Bacteria > Bacillota > Clostridia > Tissierellales > Peptoniphilaceae > CAYUJY01. The sequence continues at coordinate 15,765 of CAYUJY010000001.1, forward strand.
CAATTTAATTTTATCATAAAACGAAATTTTTTAATATGAAGGTATTATTCTAAATCTGATATAATAAATTTATGGAAAAGAAACTGACATTTTTAACCATTGGGATTATTATTGGAATATTAATTAACTATTATTTGTTTCCTGAAATGAATCTAATAATATTATTAGTCTTATTTTTATTGTTCCAGAAATATAAATCAGCAGAGATAAATTTTACAGGACTTGGATTATTAATAATTATAGTGTCTTTGTTGGTACATAATTATAATTATTTTACATTCGATAGTGGAATGGAGTTGCAAATCGAAGGCAAAGTAGTTAAAACCTACACTCGATATGACGATTACCAACGAATAGAAGTGAAGTCCAATATAATAAATGGCAGGAAAAATACTCTTTTATTTTCCGTTGCCACCATTTCTGATGTAAATTTTTCATATGGTGATCGTGTTGAATTTCGTGGTGTCGTGGAAGAAAGGCGAGGAAATAAAAACTTCGGTCTCACTGACATCAATGAATTACAAAAGATTATGAGAATATCTAACTCCCTGATTACTAGAGATATTGTTAATATGGGAAGTGATTCAAAGCTTGTTTTCTTTAGAAATAATGTTGTGAATTACATAATTGAACTGTTCGATGAAAATTTATCGCCTGAAAACAGTGGTATCTTAAAGAAATTAATTTTAGCAGATTCAAAATCAATAAAAGTTGATTTAAACGAATTATATAGCGAAACTGGGATTTCTCATTTACTTGCAATTTCAGGTTTACACATAATGATAATAATCTCTTTATTGAACAACATATTATCACGTCTTGGTTTGGGCTATAATATAAAGTTTGCTATTACAAGCCTATTTCTTATTTCCTATGGTTATATATTAGGATTTCCTCCGTCTGTGAGTAGAGCAATGTTAATGTATTTTATATTAATAGTTTCTGAGTATCTTGAAATAAAAATTAGCAATAAGATTATTGTTCTGTTTGCTGCAGTTATTTTGTTAGTAATAAATCCACATTGGCTTTTTGATATTGGTTTTCAATTGAGCTTTGGTGCAGTTATTGGAATTGCATTTTTAAAGGAAAGGTTATTTCCAAAGATAACTTCTGGGTTACTTAGCGGAATACAAATTTATACAGCAGTAAATATCGCCATTTTCCCTATTTTAGCTATGCATTTTAATAACTTTAATTTGTTATCCCTAATTACAAATTTGCTAATGACCCCAGTTGTGACAGTTGTATTGATTTTGGGGTATTTAAGTGTGATTTTAAGTTTAGTTCTGACGAGTATAAGTTACTATATTTTTACTGTTATTGATTTTATTTTAGAAGCTTTCAATTTTTACTTAACTTATACTTTGGAGTATTTTAGTCTACCCCTTCGAGTAAAATATCCAAGCTTGATATCTGTTGTGATTTATTACATTGTGATACTAATCTTGCTAAGCTCAACATTTAAAAGGAAAATATATAAGTATAGAAAAATTTTTGCTATTTATATGGTGATGACCTTAGTTACCCATGCTATCCTTATATCCTCAAATAGTCTCACCGTAGGATTTTTTGATGTTGGTCAAGGTGATAGCTCCTATCTATACTATAAAGGAAAGTACATTCAAATTGACACGGGTGGTACTGCCTTTAGCTCCTATAATCCAGGCGTGGAGATTACGAAGAGAGCCATAAAGAAAAGAGGTATAAATAAAATTGATCTTATGATATTGTCACATTTGGACTTGGATCATGTAGGTGGAGTAAAAAGTATGCTTGAATCAAAGATGATAGACACAATAATATTAGGTGAATCCGAAAGGGCATCTGATATATATTTAGATATCATGGGTGGACATGAAGATAAAATTATCACCCTAAATGAAAACTCGAAATTAGACATAGATGAAGATTTATCCATTAGATTTTTAAATGTAGGAACTAACAGCTTGAATTCCAACGATAATTCCCTCGTATGTTTAGTACAATATAAAGATAATAAGATATTGTATACTGGTGATATTGGCAAAGTTGTTGAGCAGTTGTTAATTAATGACATTGGGAATGTCGATATTTTAAAGGTTTCACACCACGGTAGTGCAAGCTCTACTTCTATTGAATTTTTAAACATTGCCAGACCAAAATATTCAGTAATTTCTGTTGGTAAAAACAGCTATGGGCACCCATATACGGGTGTGTTAGAAAATTTAAAAAGCGTGAAGTCTAATATCCTAAGAACTGATATCGAAGGAGAAATTATTTTCAGTATTGGTGATAACATCTCATATTATTCTTATAGCGATAGGAGAATTGACGTTTTTTCGATTATTTATTTTACAGTTTCTGTTATAATTGGATTAATAATTACCACGTACATAAGTAACAAAGGGGAAAAATATGAACTACAACGACTTTAAAAAGATTTTAAGGAATGAAAGGCTAAATGGCGCCTACTTATTTTATGGAGTAGAAGGGCTTATTGCCGACAAAACTATAAACTATATATTAAACAATTATGTATCCAAAGTGATGTATGATTTAAACTTTGTACATCTTCATGGAAAGACTGTTGAGATTCAAGACCTTTATAGCGCTATTGAAACACTACCTTTTATGAGTGAAAGCAGGGTGGTACTCGTGGATGAGTTACAGGATTTAGTGGCGAAAATTGGAACAAGTGAAATGTTTTATAAGACTCTGGATAGTATTGCAAAGGATACGATTGTGATTTTCTATGACTCTGAACAAAACCTCAACAAAAATACAAATTTGTATAAATATTTTACGAAGACAAAGAGAAATGTGGAATTTATCAAACTTGATAATATATCCTTAAAAAATTATGTAAAGGACGAAACGAAGGCTAAAAATAAAGTAATTTCAGATTCAGATATATCCTATTTTTTATTAAAAACTGGATATCAAAGTCGGAACCTTGATGTCAATTTATATGATTTGGATAGTGAGTTAAAAAAACTATTAAGCTCGACTACGGAGAAGGAAATCAAAAAGGAAGATATAGACAAATCTGTAATTAGCAGTGTAGATACTAATATTTTCAATCTATTGAATAATCTTGGGGAAAAAAATTCAGAAAGGTCACTAGCTGATTTGCATGATCTCTATGAGGCGAATGAACCCATAAGTATAGTGTTACACATGATACAAAGAAGATATAGACACCTATATGAGTATATTTCTTTAAGAAACGCTGGTAGACTAGATAGAGACATTAGCTCTATTATGGAGCTAAAAAGCTATGAATTTAAAGTTGTTTCAAACCTAGCATATAAATATGATATTTGTGAAGTGAAGGAAAAATTAGATAAAGTGATGGAGACTGAGATAAATATCAAAACATCCTATAGCGACGAATTGTTGATGCTAGAATATCTAATTGTAAATTTGTGCAATTAAAAATAGCGACATTTGTCGCTATTAAATTGCTTTTTTGTTAAGCTTATTAGTCATTTGACCTATCTTTCTTGAAATATTATTCTTATGAATTATATTTGCTGCGCTAGCTTGTCTTAATTTCTTCTCAGCAAGCTTTAAGTAGTTCTTTGCATCTTCAAGCTTATCTGCATCTAAAGCAGCTTCAAATTTCTTTATATAAGTTTTGATTTCTGTTTTCTTTGCTTTGTTTCTTTCGTTACGAATTTTTGCAACTTCAATTCTCTTTAATGCTGATTTTATATTAGCCATATTGTCACCTCCATTTGGTATCTAATTTTACGTAACTATCATTATAGAATATAGCAAAATATTTTTCAAGATAAATTTATCAACCTTTTGAATTATCCATGTTTTTATTACAAAAATCTGAAGACTTTTAATTAAAATCAAATAATGGTACAATATAGTTTATGTATGGAGGTAATATTTAATGACAGACAGAGATGTAGCTGATAAAAAGGGTGGCAATAAAGTAGTTAATGAAATCGCTAGTTGGATAATGGCGATAATTTTAGCTATAGTTTTGGCATTGTTTATCAAAGCATTTATATTTAATACGACTCAAGTGGATGGCTTGTCCATGTATCCTACTCTTAATCATGACGATAGGTTAATCTCACAAAGAGTAACATTATATTTTGAAAAGCCAAAAAGAAATGATGTTGTAATTTTTGATTCCACAACGATGCCAGGTAAGGATTTCATTAAAAGGGTTATTGGGGTAGAAGGAGACAAAGTATCTTTAGAGAATGGTCACTTTTATATTAATGGACTACTACTTAATGAACCATATATTAAAGAAGGTATTTTAACATACGCAGGACATAGTAATGTTAAAACTTGGATCGTTGGGAAAAACAAACTTTTTGTCGTAGGTGATAATCGCGAAGTTGGCGGCTCCTATGATTCAAGGGAATTTGGCGAGATAGATGTGGACACTGTAAAAGGGATAGCTGTCTTTAGATATTATCCATTTAACAATTTAGGAATAATAAAATAAGGGATTATATGACAAACAAACAAGAAATTATTAGAAACTTTTCAATTATTGCACATATTGATCACGGTAAATCAACTTTGGCTGATAGATTAATTGAATATACTGGGATGTTGTCTTCTAGGGAAATGCAAAGCCAAGTATTAGATAACATGGACCTTGAGAAGGAACGTGGAATCACCATTAAGCTAAAGGCAGTGCGACTCATATATAAAGCCAATGACGGCAAAGAGTACATTTTGAATTTGATTGACACTCCAGGACACGTGGATTTCAACTACGAGGTATCACGCTCTTTAGCTGCCTGCGAAGGGGCTTTACTTGTGGTTGATTCAACCCAAGGCGTAGAAGCTCAAACCTTAGCAAATGTTTACTTAGCAATAGATCAAGATCTTGAAATAATTCCAGTAATTAACAAAATAGACTTACCGAGTGCGAGACCTGATGAAGTTAAGCATGAAATTGAAGAGATTATCGGAATCGACGCTAGTGCAGCTCCTTTGGTTTCAGCAAAATCTGGACTTAATATACAAGATGTACTAGAAGCGATTGTAGAACATGTTCCTACACCGAGTGGGTCCTTGGACGAACCATTGAAGGCATTGGTCTTTGACTCTTACTATGACAGCTACAAGGGTGTTGTGTGCTTCGTTAGAGTTTTCGACGGTACGATAAAAGCTGGCATGAAGATAAAATTTATGGCAAGTAAATATGAAGTAGAGGTAGTAGAGGTTGGAGTTGTAACAAAGGGACATTTGCCGACTGATAAGCTAGAAGCTGGTGAAGTTGGTTATGTTACTGCATCTATAAAAAATGTTAAGGACGCTACTGTTGGAGACACCATTACAGAGGTGGGTAGAGAAACTGAAAGCCCACTACCTGGATATAAAAAGGCTGTCTCAATGGTATATTGTGGTATTTATCCTGCAGAGGGTGAAGAATTTAACGACATCAGGGACGCTTTGGAGAAATTACAAGTGAATGATGCTGCACTGTCCTTCGAACACGAAACGTCACAAGCACTAGGATTTGGATTTAGATGTGGATTTTTAGGATTGCTTCACATGGAAATTATCCAAGAAAGACTAGAGAGAGAATTTGACCTCGATATCATTACAACAGCACCTTCCGTAATCTATAAAATTACAAAAACAGATGATACAGTACTGGAAATACAAAATCCTACAAATTTACCTCCAATTACAGAAATAAAAAAGATGGAGGAACCTATTGTTTCGGCATCAATAATGACTCCTTCAGAATATGTGGGAACTATTATGGAGCTTTGCCAGGATAGAAGAGGTATATTTAAAAACATAGAATACTTGGATACGAGTAGAGTTAATGTTCATTACACACTTCCATTAAATGAAGTTATTTACGACTTTTTTGATGCATTAAAATCTAAAACTAGAGGTTATGCATCCTTAGACTACGAGCTAGCAGGTTATGAAGAATCCGACTTAGTAAAGCTAGATATATTGATTAATTCAGAATTGGTGGATGCATTTTCACTAATAGTTCATAGGGACAAAGCCTATGATAGGGGAAGAAGTATCTGTGAAAGATTAACAAAAGTAATCCCACGTCATCAATTTGCGGTGCCAATACAAGCAGCAATCGGTACCAAAGTTATCGCTAGGGAGACGATTCGCGCTCTTAGAAAAGACGTTTTGGCTAAATGCTATGGCGGTGACATTAGTCGTAAGAAGAAATTGTTAGAAAAACAAAAAGAAGGAAAGAAGAGGATGAGATCCATAGGATCTGTAGATGTTCCGCAAGAAGCGTTCCTTACAGTCCTTAAGTATGAAGAAGAATAATTTAGGTATATATATTCACATTCCATTTTGTGAATCCAAGTGCTTCTATTGTGATTTTAACTCTGGATATGAAGATGTTTCAACAATTGATATGTACATGGAAAGTTTATATAGAGAAGTTCAGTTTTACGGACAGAGGTATTCTCATTCTATAATAGATTCTATATTTATCGGAGGAGGTACACCCAGTTCCATAAAACCAATTTACATCACTAGATTAATGGAATGCTTATATGAGAACTTTCAAATATCATTAAATTGTGAAACTACACTAGAAGGTAATCCAAATTCTCTAACGGAAGATAAACTTATGATTTATATGCAATCCAAGATCAATAGGCTGAGCATGGGGGCTCAGAGTTTTGTATTAGATGAATTAAAATCTATTGGTAGGATTCATAAAGTAGAAGACGTAGCAAAAGCTGTCCGTTTTGCTAATGATGTAGGCTTTGATAACATCAATATTGACCTGATGATGGGATTACCAAATCAAACTTTAGGATCGTTAGAGTATTCAGTAAATGAGGCTGTAAAGCTAGATGTAGAACACATTTCATGTTATAGCTTGATATTGGAAGAAAATACCCCGCTTTACGATATGTACATGTCAGGCATGGAGCTAAATTTTCCTAAAGAAGAAACAGAGAGAAACATGTACAATTTAGTACCTAGATTACTAGCTGATAATAATTTTGCACAATATGAAATATCTAATTTTGCAAAAGTGGGATATGAATGTAAACATAATATGAAATACTGGAAATGTGGTGACTATTTAGGACTGGGCGTTAGTGCCCATGGGAGGGTAGGAGATTTTAGATATTCAAATACAGATATGATATCCGAATACTCGGAACTATTGAGTAAAGATAAACTACCTATTACATTCAAGGAGACACTTTCTAAAAAATCACAAATTAATGAAGAAATCATAATGGCATTAAGACTAAATTGCGGTTTAAACATTTCTAAAATGAATAAAAACTATAATTTGAATTTTGAAATTGAATATAAACACGAAATTGAAAAAAATATTAAGGCTGGATTAATTGAGATAGAAGATGAATTTATGAAATTGACGAAGGAAGGAAGAAACTTTTCGAATATTGTAGAATTAGACTTCTACAGATTGGAGGAATAATGTATTTTACAAGTGTCTTAAATACTAGAAATAAATATGAACTTCTGGAATTAATAGACTTTTTAAAATCCCATGACGTTATATATGATTATCCTGAAAGAACTTTAGTAATAAGGGACAATGGAAAAATCATTGCAACTGCGTCAGTTGATGGAAAGATATTAAAGTACTTTTTTGTTGACGAAAATTATTTAGGACAAGGAATTCTCGTGATTTTGTACAACGATTTACTAAATTATCTTTTAGAAAATGAAATTTTAGATCACTTCGTATTTACAAGCCCAAAAAACTATGAAATTTTTAATGGAATTGGATTAAAAGAAGTAATACGAACAGATGAGGTATTGCTACTAGAAGGTGGATTTTCAAATTATTCTGATTGGGTTGAAAAAGTAAGAGTTTTATTAAATCCCTTGGTTATGAGCCGCGGAGCAATAGTGGCAAATTGTAATCCAATGACTTTAGGACATAAATATTTAATGGAGTTTGCTTCGGAGAAAGTTGATGAACTTATAGTATTTATTGTTGAAGAGGACAAATCGGCATTTACGACTGAAGAGCGTTTTTCAATCGTTGCTAAAGAATTTGGAAATCATGCAAAAATTAAGGTTGTACACGGTGGTCCTTATATAATTTCTTCAGCCACGTTCCCTACTTATTTCCTGAAGGAGCTAAACAGTTTAACCGACGTGTATACTAAACTGGATGCAACGATATTTTCAGAAAAAATTGCTAGAGATTTGAATATTAATATAAGGTTTGTAGGTAATGAACCTTTAGATAAAATGACGGCTAGATATAATGAAAATTTAAAGAAATATATCACCAGAGAGGGGTTAAGTCTTGAAATTATTGAGAGAATACAGGATAATAAAGATTATATTAGCGCCTCAAGGGTTAGAAAATTATTAAAGGAAAATAATATTGAGGAAGCTTTGGAGCTCTGCGCACCTAGCACGGTTGAGTTTCTAACCAGCGAAAGGGGCAAAGAAAAAATTAAAGAACTTCAACATGAAAAGAGGTAAAAATGAAGAAATTTTTGATATTTTTGATTATACTTGCCATGATAGGCGGAGGAGTTTATTACTTTCTCTTTAGGGAAGTATCATCAGATGTATTGTCGAGTGAATATAATGATTTGAGATTTGTTAGCGAGGGTGACCTAATGGACAAAGACACAGCTGGTGTTCTTGAAGGACAGGTATATTTATCCCTAGATTACATTAAAGAAAACTTAGATCCTGATATTTTCTATGACGAGAAGGATAAAACAGTAGTGATTACTACTAGTACCCAAGTAAAAAGATATAAGTTAAATGAATTCACTGGTTCTGTAAATGACGTCACTGTCAATTTAAGAGCCCCAGTTATCGAAGAGAATGACAATATTATGCTACCGATTGAAGTTTTCATCTATGATTATCCTGTAGACTTAAAATATTTGAGCGATAAAAAATTAATTGTTCTCAATCGAAAAGATAAGGAATATTTAACTGGAAAAATAGTAGTAAACAATTCTATTCTTAGAGAAGGACCAAGCTCTGAGTCACCTAAGATATCAGAATTACCATCAGATACCGAGGTAATAGTTTATGGTGAAACAGACAAATGGTATAAGGTTAGAGAAGTTGAAGGAAAATCAGGATATATAAAGAAATCCCATTTGGAACTTTCCCATGAATTTAAAGGGTTTTCCAAAAACTTGGATATTAAAAAGCGTGAAGCTAAAGAAAAAATAAATCTTGTCTGGGATTATACCAGCATAAGAACTCAAAATGCAGATAATGTGACAAATATAGTAGGCGTAAATGTTATTTCGCCTACTTGGTTTTCTATTAGGGATGAAAATTTGGCAATAGACGATAGAAGTAATTTGGAATATGTAAAGGCATATCAAAGTATTGGTAAAAAAGTATGGCCAATGTTTGATAATAATTTCAAAGCATCTTTAACGGAACATGCACTATCCACCAGTGATAACAGACAAAAAATTATTAAATCAGTTTTTGACAAATGTATGTACTTAGGTGTAGATGGCATAAATGTCGACTTTGAAAATATTAATATTTCTGATAGAGATAATTTCACCCAATTTGTAAGAGAATTGTACCCTATATTCAAAGAAGCTGGAATGACTGTAAGTGTCGATGTAACGCCTAGAATATTTGAGGATATTACAAAGGAACAATATGATAGAAAAAGATTGGCTGATGCAGCTGACTATATAATGCTAATGGCATATGACCAACATTGGTCGACAAGTCCTAAGGCGGGTTCAGTGGCGGAATACAAGTGGGTTGAAAGCAATATGAACGTATTGTTCAGATCAATTCCCATGGAAAAGTTCATTTTAGGTATGCCACTTTATACAAGAATTTGGTTCGACAATGGTGAACGTGTAACCTCACAAAGTGTTGGTATGGCTGAAGCAAATAATTACATTGAAAACAATCTGATAAACTTAGAGTGGGACAACCAAGCTAAACAAAATTATGGATCAAAAACTATTAGTGGAAATTTAGTTTCAGTATGGCTAGAAGACCCTTATTCTTTAAGGGAAAAGACTTCATTGGCAACAAAGTATAATCTTGCTGGTGTGGCGAGCTGGAGGAAAGGATTTGAAACTTCTAATGTCTGGCCTGTAATTGATGAAGCTTTAGAATAATGCAAAAAATAAATCTAGTTATTATTACTACATTTCATTGACTTTTGGTGTGAAAAGCAGTAGTATTAAACTAGATTTTTTTTAGGAGTGTATACTATTTTAACAGAGACACACAAGCTCATTGGGACCAAGGTCTATGAGCATATAAATAATTCATATGGGATAGAACTGAACTATGATAAGTTGGTTTGGGGCTCGATAGCTCCCGATATATTACCTAAATATAAGCTTTATAGACACTACTATGAAAATAGTATCGACTATATAATTCTTAGAATTGCAAAACTGATTATTATTAATAGGTTTTTGGACTTCACTAATTGTAATTATATAGATTTAAAAAGCTTTAGTAGGGATATAGGAATAATTTCACATTATTTATCAGATTTTACATGTCTAGCACATGCGGATAGATGGACTTTTCTAAAATCTTTAATAAAACATGTAAAATATGAAAATGAGTTAAATGAATATTCAAAAAACCACGTATTTGAAATGGGTGTCATCAAGACTGAAGACATAGAAATAGATGAGAATCTATTCAACATGCTTCCTAAGATTAAGCACTATATTGAATCCGTAGTAAATGAATATCTTGAAGATGAAAGTTTTGATAGGGATTTGAACTATGCTTTAAATATTAACTTTAAAATATTTGAATTCATCATTGAATCGATACTAGTATATAATGGGAATTTGGAACTACAATACAACATATAGCCTCTATCCTCGGATAGGGGTTTTTTTGGGAGGAAATTATGAATAAGAAAGACTTTACATTAAAAGAAACGCAAAAAGCAATCAAGTATATAAAAGACGTATTTCAAACCGAACTGTCTAAAGAACTAAACTTAAGCAGAGTTTCGGCACCTTTATTTATTAGACCAGAAACAGGACTCAACGATAATTTAAGTGGTGTGGAACTACCTGTTAAATTTGCTCTTCGTAAGTATGGAATTCCTGTAGAAATAGTCCAATCACTTGCTAAATGGAAAAGAAATGCACTTAAGGAATATGGATTTGATTTATACGAAGGAATTTATACAGACATGAACGCCATCCGTCAGGACGAGTATCTAGATTATATACATTCCGTGTATGTGGATCAGTGGGACTGGGAACTTCCAATAAAAAAAGAAGATAGGAATTTAGACTTTTTAAAAGATGTAGTAAATAAAATTCACAACGTTTTTAAAGTTGTTGAAAACAGTCTAAATGAAAAATATGAAGGTGCTTTTACGAAAAAGATGCCAGACGAAATATTTTTTATAACTGCACAGGAGCTGGAGGATCTATATCCCAACCTCTCTGCTAAAGAAAGAGAGAGGGAGATAACAAGGAAACACAAGGCAGTATTTTTAAATGCAATTGGAAAGGAATTAAGATCAGGAATCCCCCACGACGGTAGAAGTCCGGATTATGATGACTGGGATTTAAATGGAGACATACTCTTTTGGAATCCAATTGCTGAGGATTGTATGGAATTATCAAGTATGGGAATCAGAGTAGATGAAGTTTCTCTTCTACGTCAACTGGAGTTGAATGATTCTATGGATAGAATATCAATGAAATATCACCAAGATATATTAAATAAGAAACTACCTTACACAGTTGGAGGTGGAATAGGACAATCTAGAATATGTATGTTTTTCTTAGAGAAACAACATATCGGAGAAGTTCAATGTTCTGTATGGCCAAACTCAGTAATTAGAGAGTGTGAGGAAAAAGGTATAAAGCTTCTTTAATTTAAATCTGATTTTCTTCTTAAATACTTATTACAATCCAAAGGATTTATAGTATAATGTAGTAAGAGTTTTAGGAGGAGAGTTGCGTGCTAGCGAATAAGAAAGACAGTGTACAAATTTTAAAATCATTAAAGAAAAAATTTCTATACGAGAACGATATAAATAGCATGCACCTATTGCTGAACTTATACGAGATAGAGGATGACTTGGGTAGTATCTACCCGGAATACATATCTTTAGGTAATCTTAGAAAAAACCTAATGAGATACCTCAGATATAGAAAAGGATATGAGTTAGCTGCAAAGAATCTCGCAGAACTAATTCATGATGACATAAATAGATTTGAATTATATATTTATTTAGAGAGTTATAGGGCTGGCTTTAAGTCTACAAAGTATGTAAATCTTGTGGAAAAAACCTTACTTTCTTACATTGATGTAAATGTACTTTATACTAAGAAATATTTTCAAAATAATGTACTTAATGATAGTGATTTGGATAAGCATAAGAAGGAATTAAAAGCTACTGTAAAAAAAGAAATAGAAAATAATGACAGTTTTAGAAAAGTTACTAACACTTATACAAAAAGAATTATTAGAAACCGATTGTTAGAACTGAACAAATATCTAGACAGACAGTTGACCATGGTGGAAAATGAAAAGCGAACTGTCATACAATATGAATCAAAGCCATTTAGAAGAGAAGAATTAATAAATTTATATAGGAAAATCTGTAAAATGATGCACGAGGATGCGCTTAGAATTTTTGAAGATGCATATTGGCGTGGATTAATTGATAAGGTGTTAAGTAGGTATAAATAGGCTAAGTGAAACTTAGCCTTTATTTATGAAAAAATTGAAGGATAGGTACAGTATGAGAATATTGGGGATTGACCCTGGACTAGCCTTGGTTGGATATGGGATAGTTGACGTTAACAATTATAACTCAAAAATGGTAGATTATGGTGTAATCGTAACTGATGCAACAGATTCACTACCTGCAAGATTAGAATGTATCTATGAAGTCCTCGATGGGTTGATTAAGGAATATAAGCCAGAAGAGGTAGCTATTGAAGAACTTTTCTTTAATAAGAATGTGAAGACGGCTATTACAGTAGGACATGCAAGGGGTGTAGAAATACTTGCATGCAAAAATAACGGATTGGAAATATACGAATATACGCCACTACAGATAAAGCAGGCGATTACAGGATATGGTAGGGCAGATAAAAGGCAAATCCAAGAAATGGTTAAAGTGCTACTTAAGCTAGATAAAATTCCCAAGCCTGACGATGCAGCAGATGCCTTGGCTGTGGCAATTACCCATGGAAGTGTTTTACAATATAAAGAAATGTATAAAATGAAGTAGGTGTTGAATGTACGATTTTTTTTCTGGAAGTATAGAAGCAAAGGGAAATGATTTTTTAGTTTTGCTTAATAATGGAGTAGGATACAAGATTATGGCTTCCATGAATACCTTAAAGGAGCTGGAGCTCTATTCTGATTATAGAATTTACGTTGAGCTGATTGTCCGAGAGGATGCTATGTTGCTTTACGGTTTTTTTAGCGAAATGGAGAGAGATATTTATAGATTGTTAACGACAGTGAATGGAGTAGGTCCCAAGGTGGCTTTAGGTCTGTTATCAGGACTGGACTTGGGAAGCTTGGTAAATGGAATCAGAAATTCGGATACTAATATCTTAACAAAAGCTCCTGGAATTGGTAAAAAGACAGCAGATAGGATTATCTTAGAATTGAGGGATAAGATGGATGGCATTGTCGTTGAAGACTCACTTCCTATGGAAAATACCCTTAGGGATGCAGAGGATGCCCTTTCAAGTCTAGGATATTCAAGCTTTGAAGTTGTTAGGGTACTAAAAGAAATATACGTTGAGGGAATGTCCCTAGAAGAGATAATTAAATTAGCGTTGAAAAATTTAGTAAGGTAGGTGAATAAATGAACAATGATGACAGATTGATTAGTTCTGTTTCCAGAGATGAGGATTTTGAAATAGAAACAGATCTACGACCAAAATGGCTTCAGGAATATATCGGACAAGATAAAGCTAAGGAACAATTGAATATATTTATTAAGGCTGCAAAATCCAGAAAAGAACCGTTGGATCATAGTCTACTTTTTGGACCACCTGGACTGGGTAAAACTACCTTAGCTCATATAATTGCAAATGAAATGGGTGTCAATATAAGAATTACTTCTGGACCAGCCATAGAAAGACAAGGGGATTTGGCAAGCATTTTGACCAATCTAAGCAAAGATGATGTGTTGTTCATTGACGAAATTCACAGATTAAATAGATCCGTAGAAGAAATTCTCTATCCTGCAATGGAGGACTATGCATTGGATATAATAATAGGTAAAGGGCCAACGGCTAGATCTGTTCGACTTGATTTGCCTAAATTTACTTTAATCGGTGCAACGACTAGGGCTGGATTATTGACATCTCCACTTAGGGATAGGTTTGGAGTTATGTTGAACTTAGAACTATACGACATAGACAACCTGGTAAAGATTGTAAAAAGAAGTGCAGGTATTCTAAATATTCAATTGGACGATGAAGGTGCTAGGGAGATTGGAAAAAGATCCAGAGGAACACCTAGAATTGCCAATAGGCTACTAAAGAGAGTTCGTGATTATGCCGAAGTCATAGGCGAGGGTTATATAAATTACAAGATGGCCTGTGACGCTTTGGATATGTTAGAAATTGATCATTTAGGCCTAGACAGAACCGATAGAAAGATTCTCTTTACCATGATTGAAGGTTTTCCAAATAGAGCTGTAGGATTGGATACATTGGCAGTTTCCACAGGTGAGGACAAAACTACCCTAGAGGAAGTTTACGAGCCATATCTAATACAACTTGGATTTTTAAATAGAACGCAACGGGGAAGAGTGGTTACAAAAAAAGCATATGAACACTTGAAAATCCCATATGATATTGAACAATTGAGTTTTTAGAAGGTAATAGATTGATTAAGAAAAGTGATTATTTTTATGAGCTCCCAGAGGAACTGATAGCTCAAACTCCATTAGATAGACGCGATGAATCTCGATTGATGGTGATTGATAGAAAAAAGAATTCTGTGGAACACAAGGTATTTAAAAATCTTATGGAGTATTTGGAACCCGGAGATACCTTGGTGCTCAATGAAACAAAAGTAATGCCTGCCAGGCTATATGGCTCTAGATTGGGCAGAGAAGAAAAAATTGAGGTATTGCTTTTAAATAGGGTTGAGGATTCCTGGGAATGTATTGTGAAGCCAGGAAAAAAGATGAAAGTTGGGTCCGTGGTAAACTTCTCAGACTTAATGACTGGTGAGGTAGTGGACGTCAAGGATGATGGGAATCGAATTATAAAATTTTTCTTTGATGGAATATTTGAAGAGATATTGGATAAACTCGGGGAAATGCCGCTTCCTCCATATATTCATGAGAAACTTGAAGATAAGAACAGATATCAAACAGTTTATGCTAAAGAAGTAGGCTCTGCAGCTGCTCCCACGGCAGGACTTCATTTCACTGAAGAATTAATAGATAAATTAAAGGATTATGGTATTAAATTCGCATATTTAACCTTGCATGTTGGATTGGGGACATTTCGTCCTGTTAAGGAAGAAGATGTGCTAAAACATCATATGCATGAAGAGTTCTATTCATTGGATGCAGACAATGCTATAGTTATAAATGAGTGTAAGAGTCAAGGTAAAAGGGTTATTTCCGTTGGAACGACCTCCACGAGAACCTTAGAATCTATTTTCAAAAAGCACGGTAAAATAACTTCAGATTCCGATTATACGGACATTTTCATATATCCTGGATTTGAATTTAAGGCTATTGATGGATTAATTACAAACTTTCATTTGCCGGAAAGTACATTGCTGATGCTTATCAGCGCATTTTATAATAGAGAAGAGATATTGAAAGCATATTCCGAAGCGATCAAATTAAATTATAGATTTTTTAGTTTTGGATGCTATGTTTATATATTAGAGGTAATATGTTTAGCTACAAATTATTAAAAGAATCAAATGAAACAAAGGCGAGATTAGGGGTAATTAAGACTGATCACGGTGAGATTGAAACGCCGATTTTTATGCCTGTGGGAACTAGAGCTACGGTTAAAACTATGACTCCTGAAGAGTTAAAGGATATAGGAGCACAAGTTATATTAAGTAATACTTATCATCTGTTCCTTAAACCTGGTCATGACTTGGTGGAAGAAGCTTTTATCATAGAAACGGGGAGAGGGAAATTTAG
>CAYUJY010000001.1:31870-41301 GCA_964445145.1 uncultured Peptoniphilaceae bacterium
CCAATCCTTACGGATAGTGGCGGCTTTCAGGTATTTAGTCTATCTGACTCTAGAAAGATTAAAGAAGAAGGTGTGTACTTTAGATCCCATATAGATGGGTCTGAACAATTCCTATCTCCAGAAAAATCCATAGAGGTACAAAATGCACTGGGTGCTGATATAATCATGGCATTTGATGAGTGTGCGCCTTATCCTGCCGATTATGATTATATAAAACACTCGATGGAGAGGACTACACGTTGGGCAAAAAGATGCATAGATGCCCATAAAAACACTGACACTCAAGCATTATTTGGAATAGTTCAAGGCGGAATGTACAAGGATTTACGAGAGATAAGTGCCAAGGACCTTGTGGAGCTAGATTTTCCAGGTTATGCAATTGGTGGCCTATCAGTAGGAGAGCCATTGGAGCTCATGAATGAAATGCTTGACTTTACAGTAGACTTTTTACCTAAGGATAAGCCTCGATACTTAATGGGAGTGGGCACGCCTGATTACTTGTTTGAAGCGGTAATTAGGGGAATTGATATGGCAGATTGTGTATTACCTACGCGCGTGGCTAGAAATGGAACAGCTTTTACTGCTAGGGGGAAGTTGGTCATTAAAAATGCAAAATATAAAAGAGATTTTACTGCACTAGACCATGAATGTGATTGCTATACGTGCAAAAACTACTCTAGGGCTTATATTAGACATCTGTTTAACGTAAATGAAATATTAGCTTATAGACTGCTGACTATCCATAACTTATATTTCCTGATAAAGATGATGGAAAATATACGTGAAGCCATAAGAAATGATAATTTATTGAAATATAGAGATGACTTTTATAAGAAATTTGGTTATAATATAATTTAGAGAAAAGGGAGGATACATATGGGAAATACAGAGCAATTAATGAGCTTTCTACCACTCGTAGTAATGTTAGTATTCTTTTATCTTTTTATTATGAGACCTCAGAAGAAAAAAGATAAGGAAGTAACTGAGATGAGAGCCTCAATAAAAGTTGGGGATGATATCGTAACTATAGGCGGAATGGTGGGCAAAGTAGTCGTAGTTAAAGAGGATATGGTTACTTTCGAAACTAGTGGTATGAAGACCAGAATAGAAATATACAAATGGGGCATTAGCTCTATAGTAAAATAACGAGGAGGAAATATGGAACATATTAAAACACTTACGACTAAAAGTTTAAAGGATACTGCAGCACATGGTGGCTGTGGAGAGTGCCAAACTTCTTGCCAATCAGCATGTAAGACATCATGCACAGTAGGCAATCAAAAATGCGAGAACGAAAATAACAGATAAAAGAGTGGGAAACCACTTTTTTTATTTTAAAAATAAAATTTATGGAGAAATTTTTGAAAGAATTAATACACAAGTTTCATTTAAATGATAAATATATAGTGTTGGATATAGCTAGTGGCGCAGTTCACGTTGTTGATGAATTAGTTTATAATTTATTGGACGACTTTGAAGCTATCAGCACAACAGAGCTACTAAAAAAATATTCAACAATTTACGATAAAGATGAAGTTGAAAGAGCAATAAGCGAAATAAAAACTTTAAAAAGTGAAGGGCTATTATTTACAGAGGAAGAAATTCCAGAAGGACTAGCATATAATCACACTAATATAATTAAAGCAATGTGTCTTCATGTTGCGCACGATTGCAATTTAAAATGTAAATATTGCTTTGCTGCACAGGGGAATTTTAATGGTGAAGCACTACTTATGCCCTTAGAGACAGGTAAAAAGGCCTTTGATTTCTTGGTAGCAAATTCAGGCAACCGAAGGAACCTTGAAGTAGATTTCTTTGGTGGTGAGCCTCTTATGAACTTTGATGTTGTAAAAGAATTAGTAGCATACGGCAGAGAACTTGAAAAAACAAATAATAAGCATTTTAGATTTACAATAACAACAAATGGAATGCTTTTAGATGATGATAAAATTGCCTTTATAAATGAAAATATGGATAACGTGGTTCTATCTCTAGATGGGAGAAAGGAAATTAACGACTTAATGCGCCCTACTCCAAATGATAAAGGAAGCTTTGACATTATTGTTCCAAAGTTTAAAAAACTAATAGAGTCTAGAGGCGATAAGGACTATTATATCAGGGGAACATTTACATCCTACAACAAGGATTTCAGTAAGGATGTTATGGAATTTTATAACCAAGGATTTAAGAAAATATCCATAGAACCAGTGGTAACTGATGAAAATGAACCTTATGCCATAACAGAAGAAGACCTGCCTGAAATTTTAGCAGAATATGAGAAGTTTTCTAAGGAATATCTTGACATAAGAAAAGATGACAAAGAATTCTTATTCTTCCATTTTATGATAGATCTAAGTCAAGGACCTTGTATAATTAAACGTATGGTAGGATGTGGAGCAGGTTCAGAATACATCGCTGTTACACCTACCGGTGAAATATATCCATGTCACCAATTCGTTGGGGAAGAAGAATTTTTAATCGGAAATTTAACAGATGGAATTCAAAATACAGAATTGCGTGAAGAATTTAAATGCGCCAATGTATTAAATAAAGACGAATGCAGTAAATGCTGGGCAAGATATTATTGTAGTGGAGGATGCCATGCAAATGCTCATTATAATAATGGTAGCTTGATGATGCCGTATCAAATTGGTTGTGAAATGGAAAAAAAGAGAATTGAATGTTCAATATCAATTTTAGCAAACGAAATTTAATATTTTGTTTGACTTTATAGGACATTGATGTTAATATATTTTGATGTAAGCCGCACATAATAGGTTTCAAAACATAGTACCTCATTATGGCGAGACTGGGTAGAGGAGGTGTCCTGAATGTATGCAGTTATAGAAACTGGTGGTAAACAATACAGAGTTCAAGAGGGCGATGTATTAAGAATTGAAAAATTAGACGTAGAAGTTGGCGAAAAAGCTATTTTTGATAAGGTTCTTTTAGTATCAAACGACGGCGAAGTTACTGTTGGTAGTCCATTTGTTGATGGTGTTAAAGTAGAAGCATCTGTAATGGATCAAAACAAAGCTAGAAAAATCATCATTTACAAGTATAAAGCTAAGAAAAACCAAAGAAAGAAACAAGGTCATAGACAGCCATATACTGAAGTTAAAATTGAAACAATAGCGTAATGGTTAGAATAGCTCTCACTAGAGAAGGTAATTATTACAAGTCCATGGAAATGAGCGGGCATGCGAATTTCGACGAATATGGTCGTGATATCGTATGTGCAGCAGCTTCAGTATTAGGCTTTACATTTGTAAACTACATCACTGAAGTACTAAGTATCAGAGCTCAAGACTATAAGCTTGAAGTAGAAGAAAATGAAGAATCCTCGTATCTATATATGGAATTATTGAATGATTATAAAAAAGATGACATTCAAAATGGATTTAAATTTTTTGAAATTGGGATTATTGGACTGATAGAATCATATAAAAATCACATAGAGTTAATATACCAGGAGGTGTAAAATGTTAAAATTAAATTTACAGTTTTTCGCTTCTAAGAAGGGTGTTGGTTCATCAAAGAACGGTAGAGACAGTGCATCTAAACGTCTAGGCGTAAAAAGAGGTGACGGGTCAACTGTTAATGCTGGTAGCATCCTTGTTAGACAAAGAGGAACTAAAATTCATCCTGGCAACAATGTAGGTAGAGGAAAAGACGATACTCTTTTCGCTACGGTTAACGGAGTTGTTAAGTTTGAACAAAAGGGAAAATCAAAAAAACAAGTAAGCGTATACGAAAAAGAAGTGACTGCTTAATATCAAAGATATAGCTCAGGCTATATCTTTTTTAGTGGCAAAACAGCAGTATTCATGATATATTAAATGTGTTAGAGAAAGCAGGTGAAGAGATGTTTATAGATGTGGCAAGGATTACTGTTACGGCTGGAAACGGTGGTAATGGTATTGTGGCATGGAGAAGAGAAAAGTATGAACCCTCAGGAGGTCCAGCTGGCGGAGACGGCGGTGATGGAGGCTCCATAATTTTAATTGCATCCGAAGAAATTCATACACTTATGGACTTTAGGTATAAGAGAAATTACAAAGGTCAAAATGGTGAAGATGGAAGAAACAAAAAACAATTCGGCGCAAAGGGTGAAAATATATATGTCAAGGTTCCAGTTGGAACCCTTATTAAAGATGCAGAAACCAACACAGTTATAGTTGATTTAAAAGATAAAAATCAAGAGTTTGTAATAGCGAAGGGCGGCTATGGTGGCAAGGGAAATGCAAGATTTACAACCCCAACTAGACAAGCTCCTAAATTTGCACAACCTGGTAGAAAAGGTGAAAGTAGAGAAATAATCCTAGAATTAAAATTATTAGCTGATGTTGGCCTGATAGGATTTCCAAATGTGGGCAAATCCTCACTATTGTCTGTAGTTTCCGCTGCTAAACCTAAAATATCAAATTACCATTTCACGACCTTAGAGCCGAATTTAGGGGTAGTTAGGTTAGGACCAGAAATGAGCTTCGTAATAGCTGATATACCTGGATTAATTGAAGGTGCTTCTGAGGGAATCGGATTGGGACATGAATTTTTAAAGCATATAGAAAGAACTAGGGTGCTTATTCACGTTTTGGATATTTCAGGAAGTGAAGGCAGGGATCCAATCGAAGACTACTATCTGATAAATGAAGAATTAAAAAATTATAATATAAATTTGAGTAAGAAAAAGCAAGTTATTTTTGCTAATAAAATGGATTTAGAAGGTGCTGAAGAAAATCTTGAAAGACTAAAGAAAGAACTAGAAGGAACTGAAATTGATATATTTAGTGGTTCAGTTGCTACTACAAAAAATCTCCAAGAATTGATGTATTACGTTTGGAATCTCATTAAGGATTCAGACACCGACTATGAAACATATGACGAGCAATATGTAGAAGTAGTAGATTCAGTAAAAGAAAAAATACAAGTGGAAAGAGTTGGAAATGATTATATAGTAATTGGTTCTGAGGTAGATTATTTAATTTCCTCAATAAACTTTGACGACAACGAATCACTTAAGTATTTTCAAGATATGTTAAACAAAAAAGGCATTATTCAAATGTTGGAGGATGCTGGAATCAATGAGGGAGACAATGTCTTCATCGGAGATGTAGAGTTTGAATTTATACCGTAGGAGGGTAAATGTTAACTGGAAAACAAAGAAGCTTATTAAAAGGCATGGCAAATAGATTAACTTCAAGCGTGCAAATAGGCAAAATGGGCTTAAGTGATGCAATAATAAGTGATTTACACATGCAATTGGAAAATCGTGAATTGATTAAGATAAATGTTCTAAATAATAGCCCGGTTGAAGCAAAAGAAATCGTTGATGAAATTCTTGAAAAAACTGGTGCTGAGTTCGTGCAACAACTGGGAAATAAGCTAGTAATATACAGAGAATCTGAAGAACACAAAAAAATTAATTTGGAGTAATATGAAAATCGGTATTATTGGTGGATCCTTCGATCCCATACATTTTGGACATCTAATAATGGCTGAGATATTAAGGGAAAAAGCAAATCTTAATAAAATTGTATTTATTCCCACTGGCAAAGCTCCCCATAAATTATATCAAACGGATGCAAAGATAAGACAACATATGGTAGAGTTGGCGACCGTAGACAATGAAAATTTTATAGTTTGCGATATAGAGGTAAAGAAGGAGACTGTTTCATACACTTATGAAACTTTATCACAATTGAAATCCTCTTATCCCGAATGTGAATTTTATTTTATCATAGGACTAGATATATTATTTGATATAGAAAATTGGCATAAGGCAAAGGAATTGGGTACAGTTACAAATTTTTTGTTAGTAAATCGATTGGGATATTTTGATATGGATATTGAAGAAATAAAATCAAAAGCTGTGATGTTAAAAGATAATTTAGGTCTAAATATTGAACTAGTGGAAAGTCCAATAATTGAAATATCATCATCCATGATTAGAAATCGTGTCAAACACGATTTGAGCATTAAATATTTGACGACAAAGGACGTAGTAAACTATATTGAAGCAAATAGACTATATAAATGAAATAAACTTAAATAAATTAAAAGCAGATTTGAGTAAAAGTAGATATGAGCATTCCATAAATGTTATGAGCAGTGCTATTGAGCTAGCCAAATTCTATGGTCTAGATGAGGATAAAGCTGCAATTGCAGGTTTGTTTCATGATTGCGCCAAGTACGAATCCTTAGACAAGGCAAGGCGCATGCTTAAAAAGTATAAGCTAGAAGATAACGAAGACTTAAAGAATTCTAAACAACTAATTCATAGCTATCTAGGACCTTTTGTAGCTATGGATGAATATAATATTACAGATAATGAAATATTAAGTGCTATTAAATACCACACCACACTAAATTCACAGCCCACTCTATTGGAAAAAGTAATTTATATGGCAGATGTGATCGAAGTGGGCAGATACTTTGAAGGTATCGAGGAAATCAGAGATTTGGCATTTAAAGATCTGGATAAGGCAGTTTTAATGTCTTTAGAGTTTACTATAGTTGATTTGATTCGAAAGAGAAGGTACATCGTAACGGATACCCTTGACGCTAGAAATCACTTTTTAATTGGTACTACAGAATTGCGCTAGTTTTGACATTCTGATTAGTATATTTTATAATTAAGTAACGAAACAAACATGACAATATTCGTATTTGAGGAGGAAAGTTTGGATAAAATAGAAAATATGAAAGAAATAATTCTCAGTGCTATAGATTCAAAAAATGGACAAGACATAAAGGTCTTGGATGTTAGAGAGCAAACGAGCATTGCAGATTTTTTTATCATTGCATCTGGTAATTCATCGACACAAGTAACTGCAATTGCAGATGAAATTGAATTTAAAATGGAAGAATCCGGCTATGAAAAAATGAATAGAGAGGGTTATTCCAGTGCAAGATGGGTATTACTTGATTATATGGATATTATTGTTCATATATTTCATAAAGATGAAAGAGAGTACTATGACCTAGAAAGGTTATGGGAAACTATGGAAAAATTGGAGATGGAGGAGATTTAAATGAAAGTATTACACACGGATAACGCACCTGCAGCAGTAGGACCATATTCACAAGCAATTAAGGTTGGAGATTTGATATTCACATCTGGACAATTAGCACTTGATCCAGCTACTGGAGAACTTGTTAATGACGAAATCGAAAAGGCTACGAGAAGAAGTTTAGATAATGTAAAAGCGATTTTGGACGATGCTGGCTCTAGCCTAGAAAAGGTAGTTAAGGCTACAATATTTTTAAGTGATATGGGCAATTTCGGAAAAGTTAATGAAGTATATGCAGAATATTTCTCTGATCATAAACCAGCTAGAAGCTGTATAGAAGTTGCAAAATTACCTAAAGATGCGTTAATCGAAATAGAAGTAGTAGCATTAGCTTAATCAAAGTAAGCAACCATCTGGTGGTTGCTTACTTTTTGATAATAAGCACTTAATCTTCTATTGGAGGTTGAAGTGGGGAGAAATTACAGAAAACTATTAATAATATCATTCTATATTATGCTTGCACTTCTTTTTTTCTTCCTGAAAGTAAAGTCACCTGAAGAAAATAAGAAAAATTTTATTGCCAATAATCTAGTCAGTGAGGTTCCCAAAGAAACAGAAATGAAAGATTATACTTCTGAAGAAATTATATTTGTTCATTTAAGTGGCGAAGTGAAATATCCGGGATTGGTACAATTAAAAACAGGTGCCAGGTTATATGAAGCTATAGAAATAGCGGGAGGATTGAGTGATGCTGCTGATATTAATCAAATTAATTTAGCTGCAATATTGTCTGATGAGGATAAGATTTACATTCCCAAAGAAGGTGAAAATGCTACAGTTTACAGTAGTAAAAATGAAAAATCTGAAATCATTAATATAAATACTGCTTCTAAAGAGGAGCTTATGACACTTCCTGGTATAGGGGAAAAAACTGCAGATAGCATATTAGAGTATAGAAGTAAAAACAGGTTTGAGAAGATAGAAGATATTATGGATGTCCCTGGAATTGGCGAAGGGAAGTTCAAACAAATAGAATCAAAAATAACAAAATGAGGTGTTTATGTTTAACAAGGAACAATTCCTAAATACTTACCATATGTCGCTTAAGTTGAATTTTGGTAAAGAACATCATGAAGCGAGCGATTTGGAACGGTATAAAGCGTTGTCTACAACAATAATGGGTCTAATTTCAAACGATTGGAACGAAACAAGAAAGCTATATCAAAACAAAAAACATGCATATTATTTTTCAGCGGAGTTTTTAATTGGTCGTTCATTGAAAAACAACTTAATGAATCTTTTAATAGACGATGAAGTTTCAGAAGTATTTAAGGAATTGAATGTCAATTTAGATGATT
This sequence comes from uncultured Peptoniphilaceae bacterium, assembly GCA_964445145.1. GTDB lineage: Bacteria > Bacillota > Clostridia > Tissierellales > Peptoniphilaceae > CAYUJY01. The sequence continues at coordinate 40,242 of CAYUJY010000001.1, forward strand.
TAGAAGAATTGGAAGAGGATGCTGCATTAGGTAATGGTGGTTTGGGACGTTTGGCTGCATGTTTTATGGAGTCTGCTGCTACCTTAGATTTACCACTTACAGGATATGGTGTGAGATATTCCGAAGGACTGCTTAAACAATCCTTCGTGGATGGATTCCAAGTAGAATCTGGCGATAACTGGACAAAATGTGGTGATCCTTGGTCTATTAGAAAAGAATCAGAAGCTCAAATTGTAGAGTTCAAAAATTTAGAGGTTAAGGCTGTTCCATATGATTTGCCAATTATTGGATATGATACTAGAAATGTTAATACTTTAAGACTATGGCAAAGTGAGCCGATTACCGAATTTGATTTTCAAAAATTCAACGAATTTAAATATAATGAATCCGTAGAGGACAAAAACAGAGCTGAAGATATTACTAGAGTACTTTATCCTAATGATGAACAAAGAGTCGGCAAGGTATTGAGACTTAGACAGCAATACTTCTTCTGTTCGGCATCCATAAAAGATATAATCAGAAAATACATTAAAAACAATGGAAATTTAGATTATTTTGAGGATAATACTAGAATTCAATTGAATGATACTCATCCAGTAATTGGTATACCAGAATTTATAAGATTAATGATGGACGTACATGGAAAAACTTTCGAAGATTCAATAAAGATGTCGAGAAAAATTTTCTCTTATACTAATCATACTATATTACAAGAAGCCCTTGAAAAATGGGATGAGAGTATTGTTGAGGACACAAGCCCTCGAAATTTAGAAATAATTCGTAAAATTGATGATTATCTTCTTTCTGACCTAAGCTCTAAGGGTGTTCCCAATTTTGAGATTGAAGAAATGAGAATAATTAAGAATAATCAAGTGAGAATGGCAAACCTGGGGATATATTTATCCCATGCAGTTAATGGAGTAGCACAACTTCACACAAATATTCTGAAAAAGGATGTTCTTAAAGTTTGGAATAAAAATTATCCTGATAAAATTATCAACAAGACTAACGGCATTACCCCTAGAAGATGGTTAGTACAAAGCAATAAGGAACTAACGGA
>CAYUJY010000002.1:0-16202 GCA_964445145.1 uncultured Peptoniphilaceae bacterium
AAGATGGTAAATATGAGATATGTATTGATGGTAAGTTATATAAAATTACTGATCGAATTGATGAAAATTATAAGCATCTTAATATTTATGAGATGAAAAGGAGCGATGTATGATTAAGAAAATACTAATTTTAGTTGCAGCAATTACTATGATTTGTAGTATTAATACAACTGTGGCTCATGCCTACAAAATCGATACTGAAACTAATAATACAATCCAAAGCGACGATAGGGTATGGAAACTTCAAACTATAAATGGAAGATTGCATCGAAGGCTATGGTCTGAAAGAGATAAAATATGGCTTTCAAATTGGATTCCGGTATAAAAAACTCGAGGTCATTATGATCTCGAGTTTTAAATTACTTAAAATATTGGTGTACACCAATGTTCATACTTTTTATTTTTCCCTACAGTGATATCAAAGAATAGTTCCTTTATTTTTGCAAATACTGGTCCTGGCGTTCCATCACCGATTGGTCTTCTATCTATAGAAACTACTGGAGCTACTTCCATGGCTGTTCCTGAGAAGAATGCTTCGTCTGCTCTGTAAACTTCAGTTCTGGCAATACTTCTTTCTTGGACTTCCATTCCCAATTCATTTTTTGCAAGTTCTATTACAACTTTTCTGGTGATTCCTTCTAGAATATCATCTGATGTAGACGGAGTTATCAGGACGTTATCCCTAACTATAAATATGTTTTCTCCTGGACCTTCGCATACATAACCCCTATCGTTAAGTAAAAGTGCTTCGTCGAAGCCATTTTCTATAACTTCCATACTAGCAAGTGCAGAGTTTAAATATCCTGCTATCGCCTTTGTACTAGGTGGAAGGGAGTTATCTGAAATTCTCTTCCAGCTGGAAATTCCAATATTAAATTCCTCGTGGGGCATGTATTTTAATAATGGCTGGGAATAAATTGCTACTACGTCGTGTTCATGTCCGATTATGCTAAAACCAACTTCTTCTCCATTTTTAAATGCTAGTGGTCTGATATAGGTAGATTCCTTCTTACCATTTTTTCTAAGCAATTCCTTTGTTATTTCCACTAATTCATCTACCGTATATGGAACTTCACAGTTTACAATTTTTGCATTGTCAATAAATCTCTTGTAGTGTGCTTTTAAGTGAAATGCGTAAAGTTGCTCAGTTTCATCATCCCAATAAGCTCTAATTCCTTCGAAAATTCCCAATCCGTAGTTTACTACCTTGGAGCGGATGCTAATTTTTACATCTTCTTCTGGTATAAATTTTCCGTTATAAAATATTTGATTCATTTTTATCTCCCTAAAATTGCGTCCTCGTAGCCTCCTCCCACAGGTATCATGGGCAGTACAAGGCTATCTTTGTCTATCATTGCTTCTATTAAAAGGTATTTGTTTTCGGAGATTCCCTCGGAAACAGCAGCCTCTAAATCTTTAATATTATCTACACGAATTCCCTTCATGTAAAATGCTTCCGCTAGCTTTACAAGGTCTACGTCGTCTGTGATATCCGTTTCTGCATACCTTTTTTCGTTAAATATTGTTTGCCATTGTCTAACCATGCCCAATGCGCCATTGTTCATAACCACTATTATTATAGGCAGGTTATACTTGTGCACCGTTGCCAGTTCATTCATATTCATTCGGAAGCTGCCATCTCCTGTAATTAATACAACGGGTGTGTCTTTGTTTGCGACCTTTGCTCCTATGGCTGCACCTAGACCAAAGCCCATGGCACCCAAGCCGCCTGATGTGACAAATTTCCTAGGGGAGTCGAATCCGTAGTATTGAGACACCCACATTTGGTGTTGTCCAACGTCTGTGGCGATAAATGCCTCTTTACCAACCTTAGCCTTTATGGCTTTTATTATGTTTCTTTCGGTCCAGTCTTGGGTGTAGTCATCGTTGAAGCTACCGGTTTCATTTATGGACTTTATCCAATCGGACCTGTCCTTGCTGATTACTCTATCCAGTAGGTGTGGCATAAACATACTTAAATCTGCATGTGCAAAATGGTTTAGTCCTACAATTTTTCCAATTTCTGAAATATCGATATCTGCTTGGATAATCTTTGCATTCTTTGCAAATTCGTTTATCTCTAAGGTAACCCTGTCGCTAAACCTAGCACCTAGAGCAATTAACAAGTCACAGTTTCTCATGGCGTAGTTACTTTTAACATGTCCATGCATTCCCACGTGCCCCAAGGAAAGCGGGGAAGTGGAGTCCATAATGCCTTGTCCCATAAGGGAGTTAACGACAGGAATTTGTGCCTTATCAGCCAGTGTCCTTAAGATATCAGAAGTGCCAGACATTACAATTCCTCCACCTGCGTATATTAACGGTCTTTGTGCCTTGTTGATATATTCTGAAAAAATTTCTATATCGTCATGGCTCACGGATGCATTGTGTCGAAGTTTTTTTGATTCGTCTAAATGAATAATCTCTTCATAGGTTTTAACTTCACAAGAGTTTACCAAAACATCCTTTGGCAAGTCCAATAGCACTGGACCTGGTCGTCCTTCTCTGGCTATTCTATATGCTTTTCTGATTGCCAGTTGCAAATCTTCCACGGATTTTACTTGGTGGGTGTATTTTGTAACCGGCGTTACTATACTTGTAATATCTACTTCTTGGAAGCTATCACTTCCTATATTTTTTCTATATACTTGTCCCGTGAAAACGACAATCGGCACAGAGTCAAAATATGCCGACGCAATCGCCGTTACTGTGTTTGTAGAGCCGGGTCCGGAGGAAACTAATACGGTTCCCACTTTTCCCGAAGATCTTGCATATCCGTCAGCCGCATGGGTTGCGCCTGCTTCATCGGCTGTTAGATAGTGGGTTATTTCGCCCTTCCTATCGTACATGGAATCGTATATTGGGATGATGGATGCTCCAGGGTAGCCAAATATCGTGTCTACACCTTCATCTATCATCGCTTGAATAATAATGTCTGAACCCTTTTTTATCATTATATGCTCCTAAGCTGTACAAATCGCTCCCTTCGAAGCACTTGTAACTAATTTTCTGTATTTTGCTAAATATCCATCTACAGGAGTTTCAATAGGATGCCAATTCTTTCTTCTATCTTCGAATTCTTCCTCTGAAACATCAGCATTTAGTGTTAATTTGTGCATATCTATTTGGATGATATCTCCATCTTTTAGTAGTCCGATATTTCCTCCAGCTAATGCTTCAGGGGATACGTGACCTATGCTGGCACCCCTAGTGGCACCGGAGAATCTTCCGTCTGTAATTAAAGCTACGTCTTTATCCAATCCAATCCCAGCTATTGCTGAAGTAGGGGAGAGCATTTCTCTCATTCCAGGGCCGCCTTTTGGTCCTTCGTATCTTATTACCACAACGTCGCCTTTTTGGATTTCCATCCCATAAATTGCTTTGATTGCGTCTTCTTCGGAGTCAAAAACTTTAGCAGGTCCTTCGTGAACTTGCATCGTAGGATCTACTGCGCTTCTTTTTACTACTGCACCTTCTGGTGCGATATTTCCAAATAGTATTGCCAAGCCACCTGTATCTGAATGTGGATGCTCAATATCTACTACTATATTGTGGTCTTTAACTGGTTTGTCTTTAATAAGTTCACCAAGGGTAACGCCTGAAACGGTAATAACGTCTTTATCGACTAAGCCCTTTTTGTCTAACTCGTTATAAACAGCCATAATTCCACCAGCTCTATCCAAGTCTTCCATATGGTAGATTCCCGAAGGTCTCAACTTGCATAAATATGGAGTTTTTGCACTAACTTCGTTTATTAAATTTAAATCAAAATCCACCTTTGCTTCGTGTGCAATTGCAGTTAGATGAAGAACGGTATTAGATGAACATCCCAGTGCGTTATCTATGGCTAGGGCGTTTCTAACTGATCTTTCGTTCATGATATCCCTTGGTAGAATTTGTTTCTCAACCAGTTCAAGTATCTTCATTCCTGAACGTTTAGCTAGGATTACTCTCTCGCTCATCACAGCTGGAATTGTACCATTACCAGGAAGCGCCATTCCTATTGCTTCAGTTAGGCAGTTCATTGAGTTTGCAGTAAACATTCCTGAACAGGAACCGCAGCTAGGGCATGCATTTTCTTCTATGTCACATAAATCTTCTTCGCTCATCTTGCCAGCTTTATATGAACCCACTGCTTCAAAAACATCAGTAAGGTCTATTGGGTTACCGTGTCTGTCTCTACCTGCCAGCATTGGTCCACCACTAACTATAATTGTAGGTATGTTCAATCTTGCTGCAGCCATCAACATCCCTGGCACGACTTTATCACAGTTTGGAACCATCACAAGCCCGTCAAGGGAATGTGCTCTCACCATAACTTCTATACTATCTGCTATTAACTCTCTACTTACTAGAGAATATTTCATTCCTTCATGATTCATTGCAATCCCATCACATACCGCAATTGCAGGAAATTCTAAGGGAGTACCTCCCGCTAGAAGCACTCCCTTTTTTGCGGCTTCTGTGATTGAGTTTAAATGAATATGTCCAGGAACTATGTCATTATAGGAGTTTACAACACCTATAAGTGGGCGGTCCAACTCTTCCTTCATAAGGCCTGATGCCTTCATTAAGGAACGATGGGGAGCACGCTCTGCTCCAGTTTTAACAACATCACTTCTCAATTTGTCACCTCTTTATTTAACTAGGCTGTCTTTCATGCCCATCAATTTTCTAAGTTTCTTTCCAACTTCCACCATTGGGTGTTCTAGTTCATTATTCTTCATTGCATTGAATGTAGGTCTGTTCATCTTGTTCTCTAGCATCCAATCCCTTGCAAATCTTCCCTTTTGGATATCTTCTAGAACATTTTTCATGTTTTCTCTAGTTTCATCCGTAATTATTTTTGTACCTGTAATGTAATCGCCATATTCAGCAGTATCGGAAATTGAGTATCTCATATTTTCAAATCCACCTTCATAGATAAGGTCTACGATTAGCTTCATTTCATGTACACATTCGAAGTACGCTGACTCTGGTTGGTAGCCTGCAGCCACAAGTGTGTCGAATCCAGCCTTCATAAGTTCTGTAACGCCGCCACAAAGCACTGCTTGCTCACCGAATAAATCCGTTTCAGTTTCTTCTTTAAATGTTGTTTCCAAAACGCCTGCCCTAGAAGCTCCCAATCCCTTAGCATATGCTAGTCCAATGTCGTGAGCCTTGCCAGTAGCATCTTGGTGTACTGCAATAAGTGCAGGAACTCCAAAACCGCTTTGATATGTTCTTCTAACTAAATGTCCAGGTCCCTTGGGAGCTATCATAAATACGTCAACATTAGAAGGTGGTTTAATTTGTCCAAAGTGGATGTTAAAGCCATGCGCGAAAGCCAGAGCAGCTCCATCCTTTAGATTTGGTTCGATTTCACTCTTGTAAACGTCAGCTTGTTTTTCATCAGGTAGTAAAATCATAATAACGTCCGCTGCCTTAGACGCTTCAGCTACAGGAAGACATTTCAGTCCACAGCTTTCAGCCTTTTCAATAGACTTTGAACCTTCATAAAGCCCAACTACAACATTAACGCCACTGTCTTTCAAGTTGTTAGCATGTGCGTGTCCTTGTGATCCATATCCAATAATAGCAACGGTTTTGTCCTTTAGAAAATCAAGGCTTGCATCTGCATCATAGTACATTTTTGTCATAATAATTCTCCCTTAAAATTTAATAGATTTTTTTATATTGTAAACACCTTCGATGTTATACATAGAGTTTTCGAAATTCGAACCAGCATTTTCCTTATAGTGAATTTCGATGTTAAATTCGTCTTCACCAATGTCTGAAACGAAGAGATTGACTATCGTTATTCCCTTTCTTTTAGCAAGGCTAAAAATTTTCATAATTGTTTCAGAGCCGGTGTTCAAATTAGCAGATAACATTTTAGTCATTTTTGTCTCCCCTTTCAAATAGTTCTTTTGTATCTCAATACAGTCGTGTCTCCAATTATCGTGCTTTTTTTGCAAGATTTTTGGGTGTGGAACTTTCATTGAAAATAATAAAGTCCTCAGCATGCATATTGCACACTAAGGACGAATGAACGTGTTACCACCTTATTTCGCAGTGGGATTTCTCCGACTGCCTCATGAAGTTTATTAAACTTCCATTTATAACGGAATTCTATCCGGTCTAAACTAATTTTATTAATTAATTTCATCTAGACAATTCAGGAGGGACAGGCCTCATCTTCCATATCGACTTTCACCAAGCGTCGACTCTCTACAATATTCCGATGTTGCTCATCTCCATCAAAACTTTTAATGATTAAATGAAATTATAAAGCCTTTGAAAAGTAAAGTCAATAGGTAAAATATAAAATTTATTAAATAATTCATAAATAATTCAGTTTAAGTTAAAAATATTTTTACATTCGTTTTCAAATATTTAAAGTATATATGTGCGAATACCTGTTGTATCCTACATTCTTGGGGATATGGCTTAGACAAAATATAATTTCTAAATCATTTTATTTTGTATTGACAAATTATATTAAATAAATGATAATTAAGGAAAACATATTCCTGTTATTTCGTTAGCAATGCTGCTAAAGTTAGCAAAATTAATGGTTTAAAGGAATTTGAAAACCGTTGCTAAGTTTTCCCAAGTATTAGGAGTGATTTAAATGACTGCTACAATTAAAGATGTCGCAAAGATGGCTGGTGTTTCTATTTCTACGGTTTCCAGAGTAATAAATGATTCTAAACCAGTTAGTCCAGATGCGAGAAGAAGAGTATTACATGCGGTGGAAGTGCTGCAATACGAGCCTAACGAAATAGCTAGAAGTCTCGTTACTAGAAAATCTAACATTATCGGTGTTATAGTTGATGATATTGGACTTTCCTATGTATCAGAGGTACTTCGAGGCATTGAAGAAGTTTCTAGAATGTACAAATACGATATTTTGGTTTCTAGTTCCTATGGAAATCCTAATACACAAATGAGATATATAAGACTATTATTACAAAAACAAGTGGAGGGAATTATCATAGTTTCTGAATCCTATAACAAGGATTTAAGATCCATTTTAGATACGATGAAGGTTCCCGTTAGCTATTTGAACAGGTATTTTAGGAATGACGAGATAGCTACTGTTACTATAAACAACAGATTAGAAACTAGTAAAATGATAAAATTCCTTTTGGATAAAGGACACGAAAATATTATTTACCTAGGTATAGAAAAATCCTTTGAGAACACAGTTGAGAAATTCAAACGTGCAGGTTATGAAGATGCAATGGAAGAAGCAGGAAAAACTATCAATATCGTTAAGCTAATAGATGATTCTGCCGAAGCATTTATGGATGTTGCATCTCAGATAAAAGAAAAGATTGCAAAGGAAAAGGTGACGGCTATAGTTGCATATTCTGATGAAGCTGCCATTAATGTTATAAATATTCTCTTAGACAGAGGGATTAAGGTACCGGATGATGTATCGGTTGTGGGAATGGGTGACATAAAGATGGCAAGTCTATATAGACCTAGGCTTACGACGATTAAGGAACCATTATATGATTATGGTGCAGTATCTACGAGAAGTCTTATAAAGGAAATAAATGGTGAAGGTAAGTCTGAAGAAATAATTTTCTTACCGGCACAAATTGTTGAGCGTGAAAGTACAAAACAACTCTAGGTGATACATGGATTACGTGGTAGTATCTAATTCAGAAATTTGGTCGTTTGCCATGTTTGAGGTTATTAAGTCATTTTTTCCCGATAAGAAGGGAACCTATTTAGTGGGGGAATACGACATGGATTATCTTCTTGGTGAAGATTTGGAATTTCTTTTCTTTGACTTTCAATATTTAGAAGAGTATAAAGATAGATTAAAAAAACAAAAATTCATCAAAGTAAAAAATTTGGTGTGCATATCCTTAGATGAAGAACCTGAAAAATCTATTCCGAACATTAATTATGTATTTCGAAAAACCAACCTGGAAAATTTTAAAAGTATTTTAAGTGGAAAAGAAATCGAATCTAATTCAGAATACAATGTTTCAGAAAGGGATATGAGTATATTATTCCTATTAAAACGAGGTGCATCCAATAAAGAAATCGGAGAGAAGCTATATCTCAGCGAAAAAACCATAAAAAACAATCTCACTAGAATTTACAGGGAGTTGGGTGTAACGAATAGATATGAGGCTATGATTAAGTTAAACAGTATAGAAACTAAATAGACGACCTAATTTTGGTCGTCTATTATTGTGTTTATATTTAATTTCATTTTTTCTATTCTGTTTTTGTCCATTTCTAAAATTGTAAATATTAAATTTTCAAATTGTAATTTGTCATTAACCTTTGGAATTTTATCTATCTTTTCAAGGACGAAGCCGCCGATTGTTTCAACTTCTTCCGATTCCAAAGACAGGTCTAATTCTTCATTTATATCTTCAATCTTAGCCATTCCATCTAGAATATATTCACCTTCACGGATTCTTATAATGTCCTTGTCGTAGGTATCATCGTATTCATCCTCTAGTTCGCCTACGATTTCTTCTACTAAATCCTCAAGTGTTACGATACCATCTGTTCCACCATACTCATCCAGCACGATGGCAAAGGTGCTTCTTTTCATTCTCATTTGCCTAAAGAGGTCTGAGGTTTTTTGGTATTCAAATGTATAAAGAGGTTTTCTTAAAGTTTTTCTTATATCAATTTTTTCGTTGTTTACAACGTAAGGGAGAATGTCCTTCACGTGTAGTACACCTAGGATATTATCAATATCTTCCTCATAGACGGGCATTCTAGAGTAGCCTTCCTCTAGGAATATCTCTATCATTTCATCGAGAGGTTTTTCTATATCAAGCGCCATGACGTCTGTTCTAGGCGTCATTACATCCTTTGCATAGGAGTCACTAAATTGAAAGATTTTTTCAATAAGTCCATATTCGTCCTTATCTAACAATCCTTCTTCTGCCCCTAAGTTAACCGCAGTGATGAGTTCATCTTCGGTGATTTTAGGCTCTCTGTAATCCTTCGTTGCACCAAATAAAGTAGCAAGCGCACTGGAAAAAAACTTCACCAATGTTTGAATTGGAAATAATATTCTCGTTATAGTTTTAGTCAAGCCCACAAACTTTATCGCAGCTTTGTCCCCCTTGATTAGGGATATGGAATAAGGTGTATTTTCACCAATTACAAGTATCAATATTACAGCAATAAGTAAGGCTATCAGCATACCTATTTCGCCATATATTCTATAGCCAATTCTGGCGCTTAGAGTAGCAACCAATGCGTTACTTAAGTAATCCGCAATCATTAAAGAATTTTGTACCTTCTGGGGATTTTGTATGATTCTCTTCATGAGTAAGCTGTCTTTTTCATCTATTTCTTCAGCTTCTATCATCTTTTCCAACTTAAACAAATTCATATTTTCGTAGGAAGACTTCAAAAGGGAAAAGAATCCACTTAAAAATACAAATAACAAAATCAAAAGTATCTGAGGTACGGTGTCAGAAGACATTAATAATTCACTCCTTAAAGTTTAATATAATTTATTATAACACAAATAGATGATAATACTAAAAAATTATGCCATCCCATTTTTTTCGCGGATTGCTATAAAAATGACACTTCAAGTGTGAAATTTCAGCAAAAAAAGGCTTGTTTGTTTAAAAACAGAACAAATTGTAATAATTGTGTAACAATTCTGCAAGCATTAGAAATACACAGCCTGGGGGCTTGAAAAGAAAAATACAAAAAAACAGACAAAAATTAACTGATTATATCAATGGTTCCACAAAATCAATGAAATTTGACAAAAATTCGGAAAACCTATATATTATTCCTAAGCAAAAGTTACAAAATAGTTACAAATGTAAAACTTTGCCCAAATAGGAGGAGAATTTATGACAGAAGAGAAATTTCAATTTGGCAAGTTACGTGCCATATTGATGTTGCTGGTACTTGTTGTAATTACAATGGGTGCTACTACGCTGCTTTCCCGTGAAGTCACTTTGATTTTAGAAGACGAAAAATTTAATTATGAGACTACTGCGACAACGGTAGAAGGTTTTATGGTAGAGAAGGGTGTAAAATTTGAGGATAACATGATTGTTACCCCTGCATTGGACACTGCAATAACAAATAAGATGGAAATCGAAATAAAGTATCCTAGAGATATAGTAGTTGTAGATAACGGAGTGGAAGAAACAATAAGCTCTGCCCACATACTAGTTGAATCAATCCTTGATAATGAGGGTATCGAACTGGGAGAAAAAGATTATTCAGTGCCTGCACTTGATGAAGAAGTTAGCTTTGTTGAAGGTGAAGAAACAGTAATTAAAATCAATAGAGTAACTGAAAAGGTTGTATCGGACGTAGTAACAGTAGCCTATACATCCATCATCAACGAAAATCCTAACATGCTAAAGGGACAAACTAAGGTTGTTCAAGAAGGCTCAAACGGGGCTTCAATAGTGAAAAGCGAAGTTACTTATCTAAACAACGAAGAAGTGAAAGCAAAAGTTGTTGAAGAAAAGGTTGTAGTGTTACCACTTGAAGAAATTAAAGAAGTTGGAACAAAAGAACCTGCAAAAGTAGTTTCTGAAGAAAATGTTGCTGGATCCGGACTTATGAAGGGCGGCAAAAAAGTAGTAAAAATCATCAGAATGCAAGCGACAGCATATGACGCATCTGCTGAATCAAATGGACAATGGGCAGGCATTACTGCACTGGGCACCAAATTGAGACCAGGAGTTGTAGCTGTAGATAAAAGCGTTATTCCACTAAGAACTCAATTATACGTAGAGTCTGCTGACGGATATCCGTCTTATGGAATGGCAGTTGCAGAAGATGTAGGTGGAGCGATTAAAGGAAAGAGAATTGACCTTTTCTTCGAATCCAAAACCGACGTTTATAACTTTGGAAGAAGAGACGTAATCGTATATGTATTAGAACCGTAAGCTAGAGAAATCTAGCTTATTTTTTTGTGGAATTTTATTTATTGGTAACTCCCTCAAGTCTTTAAGTATCAAATCTTATTATTTTATTAATAAAGATATTAACTCTTAACTTCTTTTATTGTTAACTTACATCAGAATTGACAACAATTTAACTAGAGATTATATTAATGTAGACAAGTTAACCTGAGAGAGGAAAGTCTATGACAGAAAATAATAAGAAAGTAAAACTGGGTTTAATTCCCAGATTATTAATCGCCATTGGGGCAGGTATATTTATTGGATCATTTTTACCGCCTGTGGTTACACAAATTGCAGTTACGGTATCTGCTAACTTTGGAAAATTCCTAGGATTTATAATTCCATTGATGATTATAGCATTTGTAACAAAAGGAATAGCAGAGTTATCAGAAGGTGCGGGAAAACTTCTACTAGTGACGGTTGTTTTGTCCTATGTGTCCACGCTTATAGCAGGTACATTATCCTACACCATGTCCTTTACAATATTTCCTAAATTTATTACAGCAGATCTGGTGGAAAAGGTAACAGCTGCTACAGGCAATGACCTAAGTTCATTTTTTACGATTCCATTAAATCCAATTTTGGATGTTACATCTGCTTTGGTATTTGCATTTATGTTGGGTCTTTGTGTGTCGATACTCAGACAAAAGGGCAGTGGAGAAACATTGTATAGAATTATCGACGAATTCAGTGATGTTATTAACCTCGTATTATCCAAGATGATAATTCCATTTTTACCATTTTTTATTTTGGGTAACTTTGCAAACATGGCATATTCAGGTTCCGTGTTTGTAATAATGAGAATATTCTTGGTAATATTTGCTTGTATTATAATACTACACATACTTTACTTAACGCTGATGTTTATCATCGCTGGTACTTACACCAAGAAAAACCCATTTGAAGCAATGAAGAAGGCATTCCCTGCTTATTTGACGGCCGTAGGAACCCAATCCTCCGCTGCTACTATTCCAGTAAATGTGGAATGTAATAAGAAAATCGGTGTTTCACAACAGATTAGAGAATTTGTTATACCTCTTTGTGCAACATGCCATATGCCAGGGTCAATGATAACTTTGACGGCGTGTGTGTACACACTGTTGTATATGTATAATTTGCCCCATAGCTATGGACTTATTGTAAGATTTATAGCTGTATTGGGGATAGCTATGGTAGCCGCTCCGGGGGCACCTGGTGGTGCCGTAATGAGTGCATTACCATTTCTGCCGCTTGTTGCAATAGCTCCAGACGGACCTATAGCTGCGATATTAGTTTCTTTATACTTGACACAAGATAGTTTTGGAACAGCTGCCAATGTTACTGGTGACAATGCCATCTCCATGATGGTAGAAAAAATTTATTACAACAATATTGTAAAGAAACCAATCCCTGTGGATATGAAGCAGGAATAATAAAAAAATAACTTGTCAATAAATGCCGTTAATATGGCATTTATTTTTTTGTAATTGTAAATAAGGGTAAATATACATAGAATATAGTTACAAGGAGGTATATACATGAAAAGTGTTTTTTTAGAAAACAGTAATAAGGGCGGTCATTATGCCCCAGGAGTTATTTCAAAAGGGATGTTATACATATCAGGACAACTGCCCATAGAACACGAAACTGGAAAATTAATAGAAGGTGGATTGGAAGAACAGGTTAAGCAAACCCTTCACAATGTAGAGTTAGTATTGAAAGCTGCTGGGCTGACCAAGGATGATGTGGTCCAATGTAGAATTTATACTCCAGATATTAAAAACTGGGATAGAATTAATGTTGTATACGGCGAGTTCTTTGGTGACCATAAACCTGCCAGAGCAGTGGTTTCTACAAACGATTTACATATGAATTCCATGGTTGTAATAGAAGCTGTGGCAGAAATGGAGGAATAATATGGATTTTATATGCTCGGAATGTAGTCACAGAGAATCCGTTACTACTAGAAAGCCAAAATGTGATTGTGGTGGACTTTGGGATTTGGCCTTTGACGCACCTAGATTCAACCTAGATAACATAGACAAGGATGAGTGGTCACTGTTTAGATATAATAAGACAATGGCACTGGTGGACGATAGTTGGAAGGGTATCAGTTTAGGCGAAGGATTAACCCCCATAGTAAAATTAAATGATGACGTGATCCTCAAGATGGATTATTTTATGCCAACACTTTCATACAAAGATAGGGGAGCCGCCGTATTAATCTCCCACTGCAAATCCATAGGTGTAGAAAAGGTGGTACAAGATTCCAGCGGAAATGCGGGAAACAGTGTGGCAGCATACTGTGGAAAAGCAGGTATAGAGTGTGAAATTTTCGTGCCCGAGGGAACCTCACCAAAGAAAATAGATATGATTAGAGCGCATGGGGCTACTTGTACTGTGGTTCCAGGTAGCAGAGACCACTGTGCAGATGTGTGCAGGCAAAAAGTTGTGGACGAAGGACTATATTATGCAAATCACGTTTACAATCCATTTTTCTATGAAGGTACAAAGACCTACATCTATGAAGTATTCGAGGAGCTGAAGAGAATACCAGATAACATAATAGTTCCAGTGGGTAATGGAACGTTATATATAGGAATTATCAAGGGCTTGGAAGAACTTTTAGCAGCTGGTATGATTAGAAAAATGCCACAAATTATAGCTGTGCAAAGTGAGTATTGCGACCCACTTATACAAGCATCAGTCAAGGGATTAAGCGAGCCTGCAACAGTAAGCCCACGCCCTACATTGGCTGAAGGCATTGCCATAGGCAAACCAATGAGGGGAAAACAAATACTTGCTTATGCAAAAAAATATGACGTGAAATTCATTCATGCACCTGAAGACAAAATACTAGAAGCAAGACAGGAGTTAGCAGAAAAAGGTGTTTATTGTGAACACACTACTGCAGCTAATTATGCAGCTTATAAGGAGTACTGTAAAATTTATGGGAAAACTCCCGATACATTGATCCCTATGACGGGAGCAGGATTAAAGTCTGATCATTGAGGAGGATACATGAAATTTTTAACTTTTTCGGAAGGTAAAAAAGAATATTTAGGTGTGTTGAAGGGGGATAAAATTTATTCCATCAGCGATGATGCCAGGTTTTCCTTTTTAAATATGGTTGACTTAATAAGTAATATCACCGAGGAAGACATGAAATATCTCGAAGAAAAAGAAGGTAATATAGACTATAATCATGTGAAGATACTATCTCCAATCAGAAAGCCTATCCACGATGTAATTTGCGTAGGGGAAAATTACGTAGAACACATCGAGGAAGTGGGGGGTAAAATGGAGGATAATTTTGTCTCTAAATACTTCTCCAAACGTGCCGTGGAGATAAAAGGACAGGATAGCATTATTGAAGGGCACTATGATATAGATGATACAGTGGACTATGAAGTGGAGTTGGCTATCATAATAGGTAGGGAAGCATATAAAATTAAAAGTGAGAACGCCATGGATTATATATTTGGTTTCAGTATTTTTAATGATATCTCCTCAAGGAATATCCAATTCAAACACGGTCAGTGGTTTAGGGGAAAGAGTCCCGATGGCTACAGCGTTATGGGTCCCGTTATAACTACTAAAGATGAATTCGAATCGCCTCTCTCCCTAAACTTAAAAACCACTGTAAATAATGAAATACGTCAATCTTCTAATACCTCGAAGATGATAAAAAATGTGAGAGATATTTTAGAAGAGCTCACGGAAATGATGACCTTGGAACCTGGTGATATAATCGCTACTGGCACACCTTCTGGAGTGGGCTTGGGAATGGACCCTAAAGGTTTTTTAAAGGATGGAGATGTATTTGTTTGTACCATCGACGGCATCGGAGAGCTACGTGTTAAAATAATGGACCCAAGAATTTAATGAAAATTTAGATTATTATAAAAATTCTTAATTGACATGGAGATGTAGAGTTATTTATAATTTTAACTAAATGCTGAAGAATTGAATTTTTAAAGCTTGCTAGTATCAAATATGCATCAAAAAAGTTATATAATATTATATAAGATATAAAAATTAAATAGTGGGGGATGGAAAAATGAAAGTATTTTATGGATATGCAGGACCAAGGATAAACAAAAACTCTCATAGCTTAATGAATAGTTTTATTGAAGGATTTAGTACAAATTATCCATCGGCAGAAATTTTTGATGCGAAGCTTTATGATAAAGAAATTGGATATTGTACAGGTTGCGACGGCTGTCTCTATGGTGAAAAAACATGTATTATTAAGGATGATATGCAAGACCTCTATTCCCATGTGGTAGACAGTGATGTCTTAGTACTAGGAGCGCCGACGTATTGGTTTAACATAGCAGCTCAATTAAAGACTTTTATTGATAGACTATATGCGCTACCATCGGGAAGTCTTCATGGAAAATCCATAGTCTATATAACTACTTTTGGCGATACAGATGAAAAGGTGTCTGGCGCTTATAATGGAATGAGTTCTATGAAGGATATGAGCGATTACTGTGGAGCAAAATTCTACACTGTATATGCATCAACTGAGGTTATGGATATTGAAAACAATGTAGAAGCCAAGGCTGCTGCACATGAAGCGGGCGAAAAGCTAGCAGAAGAATTAAAAATAAAGAATTAAATTTGTAAGTCGGAGAAATCCGACTTTTCTAATTTCCATTTTAGGGTATTAATTGAATGTTAATGTAATTTAACTAACATATAAAACCGTGGATTATGTTGTATAATTTGCGTGGAGGAAAAAATGACCTTAAAAGAAAAAATAATAGATTTGATTAATACTTCTACAAAAGCCCTGTATAGAGATGAAATTGCTGAATATTTCAATCTTTTTGGACAAGATGCCAAGGATCTTTACAAGGTGCTATCAAGTATGGAAAAAGAAGGATTAATCTACAGAAATCGCAAAGAAAAATATACAAAAGTCGACGGTGAAAATATCATAATCGGCAAGGTGGATATGACGGAACGAGGCTTTGCCTTTGTTGAAGTGGAGGGCAGGGATGATATCTTCGTGCCTGAGGACGACATAAACACGGCGATGGACGGAGACACAGTCGTAGTATCCATAAAACATGAAGGTGAAAATGGTAAACGAGCAGAAGGTGAAATCCAAAGGGTTATCAATAGGGCGATAAAAATCGTAGTTGGAGTCTTTTACCAAGATAAGACCTTCGGTTTTGTCGTGCCTGATAATAAGAAAATTCACCAAGATATATTTATAAAAAAAGACCATTTTTCAACTGCTAAAAATGGACAAAAAGTAGTTGTTAGCATTACAAAATATGGTGAAAAACAAAAAAATCC
>CAYUJY010000002.1:16212-29560 GCA_964445145.1 uncultured Peptoniphilaceae bacterium
TAGAAGAGATAAGGAGCAGATAACCCATGAAAAACAAAAAAATCCTGAGGGAAAAATAATTGAAGTACTGGGATATCCAAACGAAAAAGGTGTGGATGTACTTTCTGTAGCCATCGAACGTGAAATTAGAATGGAGTTTCCAGATGCAGTTTTGGAAGAAGCTGCAAGTATTCCACAGGAAGTCACGGAGTCCGATTTGGAAGATAGAGAAGATTTTAGAGATGAATTAATTTTTACGATAGATGGACCGGATGCGAAGGATTTAGATGATGCAATATCCATTGAAAAGCTGTCGGATGAATTGTACAGATTGGGTGTCCATATTGCAGATGTAACAAATTACGTAAAGGAAAACTCCCCATTAGATAAGGAAGCGCTACTTAGGGGAACTTCAGTCTATTTGATTGATAGGGTTATACCTATGCTTCCAAAGGAATTATCCAATGGTATATGCTCCTTAAACCCAGGTGTGGACAGACTTACCCTATCCGTAATTATGGACATAAATAAGTCTGGGAAAGTGGTAAATTCAAAAATAACAAACGGCGTAATCAGATCTAAACGAAGATTGATTTATGAGACTGTTTCGGATTTATTGGAACACGATAGCGAAGAAGCTAAAGTAGAGCTGGGAGAATTAGTCGAGCCAATTAGACAAATGCACGAATTGATGCAGATATTACACCACAAGCGTGAGTTAAATGGCGCAATAGATTTTGATTTTGAAGAGAGCAAAATTGAGTTAGATGAAAATGGCAAAGTCGTGGATATTTATAAGGATGAAAGAAGAGTTGGAAATAGGCTGATAGAAGAGTTTATGCTAATAACAAATGAAACTGTTTCAGAAACTTATTTTTGGCAAGAAATTCCGTTTTTATACAGGGTCCATGAAACTCCAGACCCCGAAAAGCTAGCTAACTTTTTAAAATTTATCCATGGATTTGGATATTCCGTCAAAGGAAATCAACAGGAAATACACCCGAGGGAATTACAAAGTGTAATTAGCCAAATTAAGGGAAAAAAAGAAGAAGCTGCAATTAGTAAAATGATGTTAAGGAGCTTAAAAAAAGCAAGATATTCAGAGATAAACGACATACACTTTGGATTATCCTCCAAGTATTATTCCCACTTTACATCACCGATTAGACGTTATCCAGATTTACAAATCCACAGAATAATAAAGGAAAACTTAGCTGGCACCTATGATGAAAAGCGTTTAAATCACTATGAGTCCCTGCTTCCTGTCGTTGCGGAATCCACTTCCAAGACCGAAAGAGCAGCAGAAGAGGCTGAAAGAGATGTGGACAGCATGAAAAAAGCTGAATACATGGAAAGATTTATCGACCAAGAATTTGATGGAATAATTTCAGGAATCACTAGCTTTGGAATCTTTGTGGAATTAGAAAACACCGTAGAAGGCTTAGTTCATTATAATGCCATTGAAGGCGATTACTATGTTTTTGATGAATATAAACTGACCGCAGTGGGTGAAAAAACTGGAAAGGAATACTCCTTGGGAATGCCTGTTAGGATAAAAGTTCACGCAGTAGATGTTCAAAAGCGCGCCATAGACTTTAAGTTTGTAGATAAGGTTCAGGAGGATGAAGATGAAGAAGGATGAAATCAAAAATCTCGTGACCAACAGAAGGGCTAGGCACGAGTACTTTATAGATGATACACTAGAAGCTGGAATTGAGCTAAAGGGGACTGAGGTTAAATCTCTAAGATCGGGAAAATCCAATATCCAAGATGCCTACATCAGCTTTTCTAGTGGAGAAGCTTTCGTAGAAAATATGCACATAAGCCCTTATGAACAGGGAAATATATTTAATGTGGACCCTGTCAGAAAGAGAAAATTACTCCTTCACAAGAGGCAAATTATGAAGCTTTCACAAGAAATTAAGCTAAAAGGTGTGACTGTCATTCCGCTAAATGTATATTTAAGGGAAGGTAAAGTAAAAATAGAAATTGCCCTGGCTAGGGGTAAAAAGCTATACGACAAGCGAGATACCATAGCGAAGAAGGATAGCGACATGCGTATTACGAAGGCATTAAAAGAATACAATAAATAAAGAAGTTCTCGCCGGAGAACTTCTTTTTGTGTTATTTCTATAAATTACCAATTTAACTGAATGTCATCAAAGCCTTCTAGCTTTATGGTGATTTCGTTAATTTTATCTGTCACAGAATTAAATGTTGAGGTGATGGTGCCATCCTCATCTTCGTCTGCCTTTAAATCAATAGTTACCTTACCATCATTAAAGACGACGGATACCGAATGCTGTTCACCTGTATTTGTATGAATTGTCCCCAGAATTGGTCCAAGGGGGATTTCTTCTTTAGTCTTATTTTCAATATCTAACCAAATTCCAATTATTGCTATTTTATCCGTATCTTCAAAGGAATCTTTAAAGTATGGCTTGAATTCTTCCTTAACATTTATCTGAGATAGAACATATTTATCAACTTTAATTTTTATATTGTCATTATGTATTATTAAATCTTCAGGTTGATTTTCTATCACCGTAGTCATTTCTCCCACATCTTCCATTTTGGTCGAAAATTCAGGATAAAATGGTTCCTCTATATTAGTTATTATGATATTTCTAGTGCCTGCTTCGGATTCTTCAATTTTTTCTTGGTTGATGACTATGGTTTCTTTTTCCTCTACTGTGTTGGCGGCGCTGTTACAACCAAAAAGTAGGGCTACCATTAAAAGTAATGTCAATATTTTTCCCATTTAAACCTCCGTTATGTATAACTGGTATATAAACGTATCATATATTTTATATCATAATATTTCATTAAATACCAGTTTAAAGGCAAATTTCACAAAAAAACAGCTTCGTTTAGAAGCTGTCAATAAGGTATATGGAGGAATACTTGTTGTATTGTCTGTTCTGTCAATTAATGTTAGCAAAACCATTAATATTTTCTATAGTAATTGTATCTCGTCCTTCTCCTTTGATAATTTCCATATTTTTATCGTCCTCGAAATCTATCATAGTCTTTCCGAAAATATTAGCAACGCTATTTAAATTCTGTAGGTTGAATATTGCATTTTTCTCAGCAAACTCCATATTAAGCAATCCGTTCATGCTACCAATCTTAATGTCGAAGGTATCCATAGCTTCGATATTCAATACTCCGTTTATCGCGTTCAATTTGAGATTTTTAAGATTTCCTTCAATATTCATAACACCGTTTATATCCTTTGCATCGACGCTTATGGTGGATAAATCCTTGGCATATATGCTAATTCCGGTTCTATCGGATAAATCAAGTTTAGGAATGTTCAATACGCCCCCCACAACTTTTATATTTTCAACTCCATAAATTTTAGGTTTTGATTGTGCAGAACTGATTTCCATCTTAAATTCCGGTCCTTCTTTAAAAGAAACAAAGTAGTTTAAGTCGTCAAGATTTACACTTGTGAAATCTTCTAATTCTATGGAGTTAACTACCCTTGTATTCTTTAACCAATTCTCATAACCAGACGGATCTTCCATTATGGAATCTATTTGATTTGCAACATTTTTATTATCGAAGCTAAAGAAGGATATAGCTGTTAGGACTCCCGATACTAAAACTATTAAAAGTATAATTATAGTAAATTTATTTTTCATTTTTATCTCCTTAATTTCCATCGAGCTGATTTATACAGGTCGGATAAACCTTTGATGACAAACTTTATAAATGTAAATCCAAGACCTATCAATAGCACACCGAGCGCCATCAAAAATATACTTGCCAGCACCCTAGTGATAGGGCTTATTACAATATAATGTGCCCCAAAAAATGTTCCAGTAATATCCAATAAGGAAAAAAGCAATCCAATTCCTGCACCTATCAGACCTACACCACCACCCAAGGTAGCCCCCAGTATACCGATAATTACACCGACTAAAGCACCGAAAATCCCAATGATGAGTGGTGACAGTAGAAGAAGAACTAATCCGAGTACTATCCATTTAGCTATATTGTCGCTTTCCTTCGGCCTTGGAATCTCCTCCACACTTTCTTGCTGCATTCTTCTCTTCTTATAAATATCCGTTCCCAGATATTCCTTTGCGATATCGTCAGGAGAACCTAGTTCCTCAGAGATCTGCTCCTCTGTTTTTCCACTTTCAATTCCCACATTGAAGTGTTCGTCATAATCGTATATAATATCATCCACTATTAAAGTTGGTAAATCCTTTAAGTAGTACCTGAGTAGTCCTAAATAGTCATGTTTATTCATTATTCACCCCTCAACATTGTATTAACACTATTAGTAAAATCAAACCATTCTTCTATTTGCATCTCATAATTACTAAAACCCAATTCCGTCAGTTTGTAATATTTTCTCGGTGGACCGCTCTGGGATTCCTCCAAATAGGTAGTAACGTAACCTTCGTTGCTTAATCTCCTAAGTAGAGGGTATATTGTCCCTTCTGAAATATTTATATGGTTTGATATAGATTCAACCATCTCATATCCATAATGATCCCGGTTCTTTAGTAGTGAGAAAACCAAAAGCTCTAAAACACCTTTTTTAAATTGTATATTCAATATACTCCACCTCACTTTAAATACATGATAGAACAAGGTACTAAGTATAAAAATAGTACTGTGGATAGCACAGTACTATTTCATACAAGGTAAGAATCTACTACATATGTTGAAACTAAGTGGCCGAAGGACATAAGTCCCTACGATTTATTAAATAAATTTCTAATTAAACTCATTAAATCCATTAAGGTTTAAGGTGATTACCTTATTAGATTAGAAGTAGCTACAAAGCTTGCCATTATAATGCGAATACGAGAAATAACTCGCGCGCTCTTATGCGGCATTGTTCTCTTTCATCAACATATCGAAATATACTCCGCCCCTTTCGATTAAATCTTCATGGGTGCCTCGTTCGATAATATTACCATAGCTTAACACCAAAATTTGATCGGAGTCTTTAATCGTAGAAAGTCTATGGGCAATTATGAAAGTTGTTCTGCCTTCTTTAAGTTTTTTCAATCCCATTTGTATAAAGCTCTCAGTTTCCGAGTCTATGGAAGATGTGGCTTCGTCTAATACTAGAATTTTTGGGTCCTTTATAATTGCTCTAGCAAAGGTTATTATTTGTTTTTCTCCTTGGGACAGAGTAGAACCGCCCTCTGTCAACATCGAGTCAATATCCTTGTCCAGATTATTATAGAGATTTTCGCCACCAACGCTGATTAGCGCCTTTATCACTTCATCATCTGAGTATTCTCTGCCTAGGGTTATGTTTTGCTTTAAAGTCCCCTTGTATATAAATGGTTCTTGCAAAACGATAGACATATTTGAACGAAGGTTATCCAAGGAGTATTCATCGGCGTTTATCCCATCAAATAGCACCTCTCCTTGCTGTTCCTTGTAAAACCTGAACAGTAAATTTATGATGGAGCTTTTACCACTTCCCGTTTGTCCCACCAAGGAAATGGTGGATCCAGTTGGAACTTTGAAGTTAATGTCCTTTAAAACATAATCTTCATTTTTGTAGTAAAAGGAAATATTTTTAAATTCCACATCTCCGTTTATGGCTTCTTTTGTTTTCTCAGCGGTTATTTCTTCTTCAATATCGAATATTTCGAAAATGTGCCTAGCAGCACTTACGCTCTTTTCTATATCCCTAAGTCTTTGCAAAATCTGTTGTGCAGCATGATAAATCCTTTGGGTATAGTCTAGTAATATATACATAAGACCTACTGTAAATACTGAGTTACCTTTTATATTCATATATCCAAACAACAGAAGTATTATCAGTACGTTGAAACTAGATAGGGTTTGGGTTGCGTTGAAACTTACAAATGAATCTAAATATTCAATCTTAACACCACTTTGGTAATTTGCTTCGCTAATTTCTTCGAATTCTTTCTGCACGCCGTCTTCGACGTTAAATGCCCTTATTACTTCCATACCCTTTATATTTTCATTAATATCTGAGTTTATCTGGCTTAAGCTCCTTCTGAATTCATCGTTGTAAACTGACGAACGCTTATGATAAAACTTCAATATCCAATATAAAATCGGCATAGGTATTACAATAAATAGCACAGCCCAAGGTTGGGTAAACAACAATATAAAAAATATTGCGATTATATAAACTGCAGATGTTACTATTTGGGAGAGTACCGTTTGGAATAATACTTTAAGTGCATTGGTATCGTTGGTTATTCTAGATACTACCTTCCCTGCAGAAATATTATCGAAATATCTCATAGGTAGTCGTTGTACGTGGGCGAACAAGTCCTCTCTAATTTTAATTGCTATTAGATTGGCTGTGTCCATAAAACTCATACTGCTGTAGTATCTAAATACAGATTGAATTATTCCCACCACGATATATCCAATTACTAAGAAAATAATCGCCTGTAGGCTTCGATAGCCCGTCACTGGGTCCAATTGATTGTCGATAATCTCCGCTACTATCATGGGTATGGACAACTGAGCAACTGTCAATATTCCCAATAATGCAAATCCAATTAGTAATTCTTTCTTTACTTGTTTTACGTAGCCCCACAATCTGCCTAATACTGGAAAATTATTCATTGTCCACCTCTGCCAACTGTAAGTCATATTGTTCTCTATACCAAGGGGAGCTCTCGTAAACCTCAAGATGGCTTCCCTTAGCTGAAATTTTTCCGTCATCCAAAACGATAATTGTATCAGTAGGCTTAATTACACTTAGCCTGTGGGTAGCAAATATGTTGGTCTTGCCATGTCTTTCATTTTCTAGATTTTCGATTATATTTTTTTCTGTTCTCGTATCAACGGCAGAAAATACATCGTCTAAAATTAAAATGTCAGATTCCTTTATCAACGCTCTAGATAGGGCAATTCTTTGCCTTTGTCCACCTGATAGTGCAATACCCTTTTCTCCAGTCATGGTTTCTAAGCCCTTTGGTAGATTGTCTAAATCCTTTTTAAAGTCTGCCAAAACGCTAGCCTTCATAATTTCATCCTCGTCATAGTCCCTAAAGAACCTTATATTATCCTTTATGCTCTTGGAAAAAAGATAGTTTTCCTGTGGTACGTACGCAATTTTATCTATTATTGTGCGCCTCACGTAGTTTTCAATTGGAATTTCATTAATGAGAAGCTCACCCTCTTCCTTGTCATAAAATCTAAGGAATTGTTTTATGAGGGTACTCTTACCTGAACCGGTCTTGCCAACTATGATAATCGTATCACCAGAATTAAATTCCAAATCCAAATCTTCCAATATAAGCCTATCTGAAGACGGATATTTAAAGGAATAGTTTACAAATTTAAAGCTCTCTGGCCTTGCAAGCTCGATTGAGTCTTTCACATCCACGATGTCTTCCTTATAATCCATAACCTCGTTGATTCGGTCTATGGAGGTATTTCCTTCTTTGGACATACTCATTAAATCCGACAATGCAAATGCAGGCCAACCCAACATATTTACATACATTGTATAGGCGATTAGCTCTCCTATGGTCAAGGTTCCTCTACGAATCATGAATATACCGCCCACTATAGTGAGGGCAGTGAGGGCTGAGTTTAAGAAAATTGCATAGGGCATATAGATTTGGTTAAGGGTATTTTTGTCCATATCCTTTTTTGCATTATCTTCCACACTTACTCTAAATCTAGTCCTAAAGACATCCTCCACATTGAATGCTCTAATTACCTTAACGCTACTTATACTTTCTAGGGTAATTTCATTCAAGGCGTCAAAGGATTCTTGAAGCTTTCTGAACTTATCTTCTAGCTTTAGATTCGTTCGATATAGTACATATACAAACGGTGGAAATGCAAGTAACACAAAAATCGTTAAGGGGATGGATAAATTCAACATAACCATCACTACTACGAGGGGATATAGAATTCCATCGAAGATAGTCATAATTCCATAACCAACGATGGTGCTCATGGCTTCTATGTCGTTTGTAGCCTTTCCCATAAGACTTCCTGTGGAGTTCTTTTCAAAAAACTCCGGGGATTGTTTTAAAAACTTTGTCATTAAAGCGTTTCGAGTATCTCTACTTATCAAATATATGTTTTTAAAAAGATTAAAAGACCAGCCAATATTAATGAAGTAGTTGAAGACAATAATAAATCCTAAAAAAATCATTGTCCTATAAAATTCTTCGGGATTGATATTTTGGCTAACGATGTTATCACTTAACTTACCAATGAGATATGGTTTAGCAAATGTAACGAAATAGCTCAAAAATAAAAAAACTACTGCTAATACTTGATTGCGCAGGTACTTTCTAAAAAAATATTTTAATTTAATTAATGCTGTTATCATATTTTAGTCTCCTGTCATACCTAAAATATTATACCCCAAATATCAGCTTTTACAAATAAATAGTTCATTTAAGAAATAGTTTAAATAAATAACATAAATTGTTTCAATAAGCCTAAAGATTGGTATCTATTAACAAGGTGATTTTATTGAAATTATTTAAAAAATTAAAGTCCTACACTAAGGAGATATTAATCGTAATAATAACCCTATTTCTAAATGTTATAGGGGTACTTACTTTACCGAGATTGACAGTAGGTTTAATAGACGTAGGCGTCGCAACTGGCGACTTTAATTACATTTTTAGACAGGGTGGGATGATGATTCTCATAGCGCTACTGTCTAGTTTGATGATGGTAATATCTGCATACTACTCCACATATGTGGCTACAGGATTTTCTGCAGACACCAGAGATCAGGTTTTTAGAAAAGTAGAAAATATTAGCATAACCCAATATGAAAAAATCGGTGCATCCTCTTTGATAACTAGGTCTACAGATGATATTGCACAGGTGCAACAGTTGGTACAAATGGGACTACGCATGATGCTGAGAGCCCCATTGATGTTCATTGGTGGGATTATTATGGCGATGAATACCAACATGCGACTCACTGTGGTGTTTTTGATTGCGCTACCGATAGTTACTGTCGTAATAACAATATTTGGTTCTAGAATTTTTCCATTGATGGTAGTCCTTAGAAAAGCGCTAGACAATATAAACAAGGTGTTCAGGGAAAGATTGAGCGGAATTAGGGTAATCAGAGCCTTCCACAGAGAAGTTTACGAAGAAAATGAGTTCCGTAATGTAAATAACGAATACATTAAAGTATTTAAAAAATCCAGCGAGTTGGCTGCTTTTTTCATGCCTGTAATTATGCTCATTATGAATTTAGTCTTAGTGGGGATTATTTACTATGGGTCAAAACTCATGATGATTGGACAAATGGAAGTTGGACAGATGGTGGGATACATTCAATATGCCAACAATATAATGCATTCCTTTATGATGTTGTCCATGATTTTTATTCAAATTCCTAGATCCAAGGCATCCATAGAGAGATTAACCGAAGTATTAGAGCTTCCAAATGATGACGTGGAAGAAGGTGGAGTAAAATTAGATAAGATTGAAACCGTAGAGTTTAAGGATGTATGTTTTAGATATAAGGATGCTCCAATCAATGCAATAGAAGATATAAACTTCAAGGTTTCCAAAGGTGAAACCTTAGGAATAATTGGAGGTACCGGTAGTGGTAAATCTACAATTGCAAATTTATTGGTTAGATTTTATGAAACCACCCGTGGAGAAATTTTGGTTAATGGACAGAATATGGAAGTCTATGACATAACTTCTCTGAGGGCAAATATTGGATATGTAGAACAAAAAGCTAACCTAATAAGTGGAACCATAAGCTCCAACGTGGCTATGGGCAATCCTATAAATGAAAAGGAGCTTAAACGTGCGCTGGAAATTGCCCAAGCTGACTTTGCCTTTGATGAAAAGGATGGTTTAGATAGTGAAGTGGCGCAAAGAGGAAAAAACTTTTCCGGTGGTCAAAAACAAAGACTATCCATAGCTAGGGCACTTTATAAAAAACCGTCACTTTATTTAATTGATGATAGCTTTTCAGCCCTAGACTTTAAAACGGAAAGAGCACTACGTGCAGAATTCAAAGAAATTTCTAAGGATGATATTAGGATTATAATTTCCCAAAGAGCTTCTATAATAGCAGATTCTGACAAAATACTGGTGCTAGACAGAGGAAAAATTGTGGGTTATGGCACCCATGAGGAGCTTAAGCGCACTTCAACAGAATATTTGGATATACTAGAGTCCCAAGATTACGAGGTGAATAGCTATGATGGGTAGACGAGGTGGTCAAGGACGACAACAAAAAATTGTTCCAAAGAGCAAGGACACCAAAAAGGCATTTTTACGACTAATTAAATATATTAGACCATATATGGGACTATTATCCATAGCCATTGTATTTGCAATCGTGGGGACATTCTTTGACATATTTGGACCGTATGTGATGGGACTTACCACGACTTACGTTTTCAATGGAACTAGCACTGGTACTGGTGTAGAAAAATCTGTGTTTATGCAGTATGTATTTATATTGATAGGAATTTATGTAATAGCTTCTACGGCTGAGTATATCCGTGGGAAAATAGTTGTTAATATCAACAGTAAAATTATATACAGCATGAGGGAAGAGCTTTCAAATAAACTTAAATTTCTTCCAATCAGCTATTTTGATAAACATCAAGTTGGTGATTTGCTGAGCAGAATGACAAATGACATTCAAACCATAGCGGACAGCTTAAGCCAAATTATAAATCAGCTACTGAGCTCAGTGGTTTCTGTACTTGGTATTTTAGGGATAATGCTTTATTTGAATCCGACCTTGACGTTGATTACGTTGATTGTAATACCGCTAAATTTGTATTTCTCATTTAAGATAGCAGGACTCGCACAAAAACAATTTAGCATTCAATACCACGAGCTGGGCGACCTAAATGCACATATTGAAGAAATGTTCAGTTCCAACAAGGTGGTTAAAGCTAATAATTACAAGACTAGAGCTATTGAGGAGTTTGATGTAACCAACAAAAAACTTAGAGAGTCGGCTGCTAAGGCTAATTTCCTAAGTGGAATATTAATGCCCATAACAATATTTGTAAATAATATAGGATTAATTCTCGTAACTATAGCAGGAGCTGTGTTCATGGCCAATGGAACGATTACCATAGGAAGTCTCCAATCATTTATTCAATATAGCAGAAAGTTTGGAAACCCTATTGCAAATCTTACGGAAGTTATGAATATTATTCAAAGTGGTATTTCTGCTGCTGAGAGGGTTTTTGAAGTATTGGATGCAGAAAATGAGATACAAGATACTGTAGATTCATTGGGAACTGAAAATCTTGAACCGAGGGTATCCATAGAAAATGCATCATTTGGATATGACAAGGAGCAGATGATTATCAAACACTTGAACCTTGAAGTTAAGGAAGGGTCCCAGATAGCCATCGTTGGGCCTACGGGAGCTGGAAAAACTACCCTAGTTAATTTGCTTATGAGATTTTATGATGTGGACGAAGGGTCTATCAAGTTAGACGGAGTAGATGTAAAGAACATTAGAAGGGGAGACCTTAGGGATTACTTCGGAATGGTACTTCAGGACACTTGGCTTTTTGAAGGCACTATAGCTGAAAATATAGCATATGGCAGCGAAAATGTTTCACGCGAAGAAATTATTGCAGCTGCAAAAAATAGCTACAGTCATGACTTTATCATGGCTATGCCAAACGGGTACGATTCCATGCTAACGGAAAATGCGTCTAATATTTCTGAAGGCCAAAAACAGCTTTTGACCATAGCCAGGGCACTTATTGCAAATCCAAAGATATTGATTTTAGATGAGGCAACTTCCTCTGTAGATACGAGGACGGAGCGATTGATACAAAAGGCAATGGGCAAGCTCGTAAAGGGAAGAACAAGTTTTATTATTGCCCATAGGTTGTCAACGATTGTAAATGCTGATAGAATTTTAGTATTGAGGGATGGTGACATAGTCGAACAAGGAACCCATAGGGAATTACTGAACCTAAATGGATTCTATAAAGAATTATATGATAGTCAGTTTTAAGAGAGGTTAGAATGGATAATGTACTTTTTGCGTTTATGCTAACGCTATTTGCAGGGCTCTCAACAACCTTTGGGGCCTTGTTGGCGTTTTTTACCAACGCAGATAATAAGAAGTTTCTATCGGCATCATTGGGTTTTTCCGCTGGGGTTATGATTTATATTTCCTTTATGGAAATGATGCCCAATGCACTAAAGCATTTATTGATAAATTATGATGAAAAGACTGCCAGTCTGATTATGGTGGCAGGCTTTTTTGTGGGAGTTTTGATTTTTGGTATTATAGATAAACTGGTGCCAGAAGCAGACAACCCTCATACTATGCAGTCGGAAGAGGATATCGAATCCTTGAGGGAAGATAGTCTTGTAGAGGTTAGAAGACTGGAAAGAATGGGACTAATGAGCGCTATCGCCGTAGCGGTGCATAACTTTCCAGAGGGATTGGTAACATTTATGTCAGCTGTCATAAGTCCTGAGTTGGGGATTAGTATAGCAATAGCCGTAGCAATCCATAATATACCCGAGGGAATAGCGGTTGCAGTTCCCATTTATCAAGCCACAGGCAGCAAGAAAAAGGCTTTGATGATGACTTTCTTAAGTGGATTTGCTGAGCCACTGGGAGCTTTATTAGGATATTTAGTTTTGAGCTCAATATTTAACGATACTACTTTTGGTGTCGTGTTTGCAATGGTTGCAGGTATAATGGTATTTATATCCTTGGACGAATTACTTCCAGCCAGTAGAGAATATGGGGAGGCTCATCTTTCCATCTATGGTTTATTTTTAGGTATGCTAATTATGGCAATCAGCCTTATAATAATTTGAATTAGTGGGGTAGGTTTGTTAAAATATTTAGGGGTGATGTGGATGTCAGTGCCAAAACATGGCGGAGACACATTAAGTTATAGTTCCCTTTTTGAAGGAGAACTGATAGATTACAGCAGCAACATCAATCCACTTGGGGTTCCACCTAAGCTGAAGGAAGGATTGTTTCTACGGTTTGATGATATTATCAGCTATCCTGATATTAAATATAGGGAACTAAAATCGAATCTTTCTAAGTATCTAGGAGCTGATGAATCCAATATTCATGTTGGAAACGGAGCCGTGGAGATTTTAGACCAGGTAATATCCAAGTTTAAAAGATTAATAATTGTAGTTCCTTCTTTTTTGGAATATGAACTACGTGCCGATGTCCATAATATTGAAGTTGTAAAAATTAATTTGGATGAAAATTTAAATATTCCCCTAGATGTCCTAAAGGAGGAAATTCGCGGGGGAGATTTGGTGTTACTAACTAGCCCACATAATCCCAGTGGAAAAACCTTAGGAAAGGATATGTTGCTAGATTTATATATGCATGTGGTAAGTGAAGATGCTTATTTGCTCCTAGATGAGGCATTTC
>CAYUJY010000002.1:29570-30921 GCA_964445145.1 uncultured Peptoniphilaceae bacterium
CAAATATCGGCATAGTTCGAGCAGCTACAAAATTCTTCGGGATACCGGGAATAAGATTGGGGTATGGGGTTTTTCAACGGGACATGGTAAACGATTTAAATGCCATTGAACTGCCATGGAGTGTAAATTCCTTTGCAGTAGCTGCATCTAGCTATATTTTTGACGAAGAATATATTAAAAAGTCCAAAGAGTTTATGAAAAATGAGAGAACTAGATTTGTTAATGAGCTTTCAAAAATTGTGGGAGTACAACCCTATCCTTCAAATTCAAATTTTATTTTGCTAAAGTTAGAGCATATTTCTGAGAACAAAATATTTTTTGATTTGGCAAAGGCCGGCTTTTTGGTTAGAAGGTGCTCAAACTTTGAAAATCTTCACGGTACCCATATACGCATAGCTATAAAAACAACGGAACTAAATGATAGATTACTGGAAGCATTAAAAATTGTTATGGAGGAAAATGATGGAGAGATCTTATAGATTTTATACAAATGAAGCATGTGTTTTTTTACCTTGTCATAAAACAGACGATTTAGAAAATTTCAATTGTCTGTTTTGTTATTGTCCCCTATATATGATGCAAGAAAAATGTGGTGGAAACTTTGTAATTGGCGAAAATGGTGTAAAGGACTGCAGTCTATGCTTAATTCCCCACAGACCTAATGGTTATGATTACATAAACGAGAAGCTGGGAGAATATATTGCACAAACTGCACTAGAAAGAATAGAAGGTAAAGATGACCCTTCTAAATAAGACTATAGAAAATATTAAACCTATAGACGAAGAATTGTTAGTATCAGCTAGGGCCCATTGGGACAGCTTGGTTCATCCAACTGGAAGCCTGGGAGAACTAGAGGAAATCGGAATTAGAATGACTGCCATTAGAGGTAGCATTCCAAAGCGATTTGATAAGAGGGCTGTAGTAGTAATGTGTTCCGACAATGGAATTATGGATGAAAATGTCAGCTCCTCACCTAAACCACTTACTAAATCCTTAGCCCTTGCAATGAATATGGGAAAGACTGGTCTTTGTGCCCTATGCAAGGATGCAAACTCGGATGTAATCATTGTAGATATGGGAATTGAAAATTTTGAAGGGCAGGAAGGAATAATTGATAAAAGAATTTCCAATTGCTCAAGAAATTTTATGAAAGAGCCTACAATGACTAGAGAAGAAGCTATTAGAGCGATAGAATCAGGTATTGAGGTGGCAGAAGAGCTAATCAATAAAGGTTATGAAATTTTA
Source organism: uncultured Peptoniphilaceae bacterium (assembly GCA_964445145.1). Classification (GTDB taxonomy): domain Bacteria; phylum Bacillota; class Clostridia; order Tissierellales; family Peptoniphilaceae; genus CAYUJY01. Next base: position 30,817 of record CAYUJY010000002.1, read on the forward strand.
GGCACTGGAGAATTGGGAATGGGAAACACTACCACAAGTGCCGCTGTGATCTCAGCTATTCTAAATTTACCTGCCAAGGACACTGTCGGATTAGGCTCCGGAGTT
>CAYUJY010000002.1:30931-33499 GCA_964445145.1 uncultured Peptoniphilaceae bacterium
TGGAATAAGACTACATAAGCCAAATCCTGAGGATTCCATAGATGTCATATCAAAGGTCGGCGGTTATGATATAGCTGGGCTTACGGGGGTGTTTTTGGCCTGTGCGAGCCATGGTGTGCCCGTGGTCATAGATGGAATAATAAGCGCTGCTGCTGCACTTTCTGCTTCGAAGCTATCACAAGAATCTACTAATTACATGTTTGGGTCCCACATTCCTAAGGAAAAAGGTGCCTCCCATGCACTTAAGGAAATTGGAGTTAAGGCGTACTTGGACTTAGCCCTGAGATTAGGCGAAGGTTCAGGTTGTCCAATTATGTTTAAGGTTATTGATTCTGCAATATTTGCAATGAATAATATGACGAAATTTTCAGACACGGACATTCAAAACGTCCTTGTCAATATAAGGGATAAATAATGATTACATTGATTACCGGAGGGCAAAGATCCGGAAAAAGTAACTTCGCCCAAAGTTTGCTACACGATAAAGATAATGTAGCATATATCGCCACTAGCAAGGTGGAGGATTGGGAGATGAAGGAAAGGGTTAAAATCCATAGGGAGAACAGACCCGAAGGATGGAGAACCATAGAAGCATATAGAGATTTAGATACCCATATCGGTGACGAGGAGTATTATTTATTGGAGTGCCTAGGAACCATGACATCCAATATTATGTATGATTTAACTAGATATAACGAGTATATAGATGCAGATCTTTCTAGAAATGTTGAAAACGAAATTTTTCAAGAGGTTAAGAAACTTTTAGACAAAATCAAAGAAGAAGGTAAAAACATCATCATAGTTACAAATGAAGTAGGTCTTTCTTTAACTAGTGATAATCATATTGCCAGAGTATATCAAGATATTTTAGGGCGTCTTAACCAAAGGGTGGCTGCACTTTCTGACCAGGCGTATCTAGTAATTTCTGGGATGCAGGTGAAGTTGAAATGATAGATGGAATCATACTTTCTTTTCAGCTATTTACTAGAATTCCAATCAATAAATCTGTTGAGTTCTCAAAAGAAAATTTGAAAAATGCACTTACATTTCTGCCATTTATAGGGTTTGTACTAGGCGCTATGGTGGGATTAACCGTAGATTTTGTAGGAGAGAGAAATCCATTTATAGGCGGTGCCCTAGGCATGGTTCTTTACATAGTTTTAAGTGGTGGAATGCACTTAGATGGACTAGCAGATATGGCGGATGGATTTTTATCAAACTCTGACAAGGAAAGAACCTTGGATATAATGAAGGACTCCTTAATCGGAAGTTTTGGTACGATAGCTTTAATATGCTACTGTATTTTAAAAACTTCACTCTATTCTGCATTCACCCATAACGTATGGATATATATAGTGCTATCCACGATGATATCTAGGTTTTCCGTATTGTATTTAATCAACCGTGGAAATCTTGCAAGACCTGGAGGCTTTGGAGCTAGGATGAAGGAAGCTCTGGAGGATTATAAGGTTCCCATGATATTGTATATACTATTTTTGGTTATGTTAATTATTTTTTTTGATATAAAGTTTATAGCTGTTCCAGCGCTGTGTTTTTTTGTCACCAGCTCTATTTTATTCATTTCCAATAAAAAAATAGATGGGGTTACGGGGGATATTTATGGCGCTGCCATTGAAATAAATGAGTTAGTTGCACTACTTGGATTTTGGGGGTTACAATGGATTTAATATTATTGAGACACGGAGAAACCGAGCATAACACAAAGAGGATAATATCTTCTGACGATGTATCCTTAAATGATTTGGGGAGGCTCCAAATCGAAAGGGTTGCTGACAAACTTCATAACATGATAATAGATAGGGCGATAGTTAGCCCACTGGTAAGAACCTATGAAAGTTTTGAAATTATTAGACAATATCATGACATTCCATATAACTACGATAAAGACGTAGCAGAAATAGATGCTGGAAATATTAAGGGAATGCGCTATGAAGAAGCCATGATTAAGTACGAAAAAGAAATGAAAGCTAGGATGGAAGATTATATTTACAATCCATATCCTGGAGGAGAAAGCACCTACGAAGCCTACGAAAGGGCTGGGAAAGTTATTAGAAAACTGAAGGAACAAACTGGAAATGTGCTTATGATTACCCACGGTGGATTTATAACCATGATGCTTGCAAACATCCTAGGTGATATTAAAAGTTCATTTAGATTTACCATAGACAACGGTTCCTTGACCTTAATAAATTTCGATAAATTTGCAACGATTAAGTATGTTAATAGAATTTAAATTTTAGCCCAAAGTTTTGGGCTATTTATTTTAATTATTTTAGTACAGATTAACAATTGTGGTATAATACATTCTATGGATATTTTAATTACGAATATAAATAAAAACGAAATATTAAAAAACTTAAGATATAGGGGAAGTGAAATTCCGTCGGATATTGATGAGTTAATCGAAGCTTGTATTGATGAGCTTAAGGGTTCCGTTAAGGGAAAGTATCTAATTGTGGAGCTGGATGTAAATGATCCTGTGCTGAGTGAGATTATTCAAGGAGCGGATACGAAAAAACTACTATCTGATTCAGAGCGTGTGATATT
>CAYUJY010000003.1:0-9853 GCA_964445145.1 uncultured Peptoniphilaceae bacterium
TTGTTGCAAAGAATGAAGATTTCAAACAATTCTGTAAAGACATTGCAATGCAAGTTGCAGCAGCTAACCCAAAATATGTTTCAAGGGAAGATGTACCAGAAGAAGTATTAGAACATGAAAAAGAAATACTAACTCAACAAGCACTAAACGAAGGAAAACCTGCCAACATTGTAGAAAAAATGATTGTTGGTAGAATGGAAAAGTTCTATGAAGAAATTTGTTTACTAGATCAAGATTTTATAAAAGATACAGACAAGAAAATAAAGGATGTATTGACTGAGTTAGCTTCTAGAATAGGCGAAAACATCCAAATCAGAAGATTTACTCGTTATGAATTAGGCGAAGGAATCGAAAAGAAAGTTGAAGATTTCGCTGAAGAAGTTGCTAAACAAATAGGTAAATAATAGGAGTTTTCATATGCAACCGGTTTATAAAAGAATTATATTAAAATTAAGTGGTGAAGCACTAGCTGGTTCAAAGATGGTCGGTATAGACACAGATACCATGGATACCATCGCTAAACAAATAAAAAAAATCGTTAATCTTGGTATTGAAGTTGCAATTGTAGTTGGTGGCGGTAACTTTTGGCGTGGTAGAGATATCGGTCTGAAGGATAGGGCTACATCAGATTATGTTGGAATGCTGGGAACTGTGATGAATGCTATTGCATTGCAGGATTCCTTAGAAAACAATGACGTTGATACCAGAGTTCAGTCAGCTATTGAAATGAGACAGGTTGCAGAGCCTTATATTAGAAGGCGAGCAATTAGACATTTAGAAAAAGGACGAGTCGTTATATTTGGAGCAGGTTCTGGAAATCCATTCTTTTCCACGGATACAACGGCAGCATTAAGAGCAGCAGAAATTGATGCAGATGTTATTTTGCTGGCTAAAAAGGGTGTTGATGGAATTTATGATTCTGATCCAAAACTAAACCCTAATTCTAAAAAGTATGATTATTTATCCTATATTGATATACTCAACCAAGGATTAAAAATTATGGATGCTACTGCTACATCATTATGTATGGACAATAATATACCATTAGTTGTTTTTGGTATTGATGATCCAGATAATATATTCGATGTTGCAGTTGGAAAAAATATTGGTACAGTAGTAAGGGGGCAAGATAATGGCTGATTCATTAAAAAAATATGAAGATAAGATGAAATCTACTATTAGTTCTTTGAATGACAGATTTAAGGGCATCAGAGCTGGGCGTGCAAATCCATCTGTATTGGATAGAATTAAAATTAATTACTTCGGACAAGAAACACCACTAAATCAAGTGGCTGGAATCTCTGTGCCTGAAGCAAAAATGATTACAATCCAACCATGGGATGCTAGCATTCTAACGGAAATTGAAAAAGCAATACAAAAATCTGACCTAGGAATTAATCCAACAAATGATGGAAAGATTATTAGACTGGTTTTTCCTGCACTAACTACCGAAAGAAGAACAGAGCTGACTAAGGACGTAAAAAAAATGGCTGAAGAATCAAAAGTAGCTATTAGAAATATCAGACGTGATGCAGTAGATGAAGCAAAGAAACTAGAAAAATCTGGTGAGTACACAGAAGATGATAGAAAATCATCAGAAGCTGATATACAAAAATTGACGGATTCCTATATTGAGCAAATAGATGATGTAACGAAGAAAAAAGAAGAAGAGTTAATGGAAATTTAATGAAATTGCTGAGATCATACACTGATATATGATCTCAGCTTTTTTAATTTGTGGTTAAATATGCACATTTGTATTATAATATTCATATGGAAAACTTAGAATCATTATTAAATAAAATAGATGTTAATAAATTACCAAAACATGTAGCTATAATTATGGATGGAAATGGAAGATGGGCTGAAAAGAGAAACATGCCCCGCTCCTACGGACATTTCGAAGGCACAAAAAAAGTAGTTGATATAGTGAGAATAGCCTCTAATATAAACTTAGAGGTATTAAGCTTATTCGCTTTTTCTACAGAGAATTGGAAACGTCCCGTTCAGGAAGTCAATAGACTAATGTTTTTAATGGTTGAGTTTATTAATAACTATATTGATGAATTGGCAGAAAAAAATGTTAAATTGAGAGTATTAGGAGATGTAACTGTAATACCTAATAATGTAAAAGAAAAATTAAATTATGCCATCCAGAAAACAAAAAATAATGATGGTATGATATTAAATATTGCATTAAACTACGGTAGCCAACAAGAAATTTTGTTGGCAGCTAAAGAATTAGTAAAAAAATATCAAAATAAAAGTATTGAAAAGATTGACGATGAAATAAAAGATGAATTTGAGAGTCTTTTATATACCTCTGGCGAACCATATGTAGATTTAATGATTAGACCTAGTGGGGAACTTAGACTTAGCAATTTCTTGATGTACCAATCTGCTTATGCAGAATTATACTTTAGCGATATTTTATGGCCTGATTTTAATGAAATAGAGTTTATTAAGGCGTTGATTGAGTTTCAAAGTCGAAATCGTAGATTCGGGGGATTATGATGTCGAATTTTGCAGTTAGGACTGTGGCTGGAATTATAGGAATTTTTATTTTAATAGGAGTGCTTTACATAGGCGGATTTCTAATGAACTTGGCCTTATTTGCGCTTGTATTAATTGGATTGTTCGAATTGAGAAATGCACTAAAAAATATTGATATCGAGTTAAATCCCATACTACTTGTCATATGTTCGCTATTTGGATTATTTGAAATCACTGTTTATAAATCTTTAAAACTAACATTTTATTTGATATTTTATGCTGCAGCATTTGACTTATTATTTTTCAAACAACGAATTGAAACTGCCTCTGCGCTTACATTTTCGTTACAATATCTAATGATAGGTTTTTATAGTATGGCCCTGATTGACAACAAAATTTTTATTGGACTTATTTTTATAATCGCATATTCTACAGATACTTTCGCTTACTTGATAGGTTCGAGGTTTGGTAAACATAAATTAATTCCTTCCGTAAGCCCAAACAAGTCTGTAGAGGGATCAGTTGGTGGAGCGATAGCTGCCATAATAATTACTATTTTTTATCTTAACTTTGTTTTTCCTGAGTTTTTTGATTTAAAAATTTCAATCGTTTTAGGACTGGTTGGATCAATAATTTCCCAATGTGGTGATTTAGTTGCATCCAGAATTAAGCGACTAACAAAAATCAAAGATTTTGGAAATCTTATACCTGGACATGGAGGAGTATTGGATAGGTTTGACTCGGTGATAATGCTGGCACCTATTATTTTTGCTCTTTATACTTATTTTTATTTGGGAGGTTAATTTTTGACAATAATATATTCAATACTAGTATTTTTATTAGTAATACTAGTGCATGAGTTTGGTCACTTTGCTGTAGCCAAATTAAGCAATATGAAAGTAAAAGAATTTTCAATTGGAATGGGTCCCTTGGTGGCATCTACAAAGGGTGAGGAGACTCAATATTCATTTAGAGCTATTCCTATAGGTGGGTATGTGGCTTTGGAAGGGGAAGATGAGGAATCTAATGATCCACGAAGCTTTAAAAATGCAAGTCCCCTAAAGAGAATAGCAGTTTTATTAGCAGGTGCAAGTATGAATTTCTTGCTTGCCATAATTTCATTTATGATTGTTTCTTCAATAATTGGAACACCTGGAACAACAGTAGAGACAGTAATAGATAATTCTCCAGCCTACGTAGCTGGAATAAAAAAAGATGACGTGATAGTGTCCATAGATGGAAAACAAGTTAATGAATGGGAAGATATTATTAAATTCATTAATGAAAGTGAAGATTTATCCTTAGATTTTATTATAAAAAGGGGAACAGATGAAATCCCAATATCCCTAGATGCCTATGTGGAAGATGGAGTTAAAAAAGTTGGAATAACACCAAAATATATGTCTAATGTGGGTAGCTCCTTCGGCTACGCAATAAAAAATACTATAAGTGTAGTGACGGATGTGTATAAATTTGTGGGGAGACTAATTACGGGTGAAATGGATTTATCTTCAGTTAGTGGACCACTTGGAGTTATACAATTTATAGGTGAGAGTTCTCGTTCAGGAATATTGAACGTAATCTTTGTAATGGGAGCAATCAGTGCCAATTTAGGTGCTTTTAACATTTTACCTATACCTGCACTAGATGGTGGTAAAATTATATTAACATTTTTTGAGTTAATAACTGGTAAAAAAGTTCCAGAAAAAATAGAAGAAGGACTAAATATAGCTGGGTTTGTTTTATTATTTGGACTAATGATTTACGTTACGATTTTTAATGATATTTTATAGGTGAAAAATGAGAGAAAATACAAAAGTGATTAAAGTTGGAGATGTGTTAGTAGGTGGTGAAAACCCCATCACTATCCAATCAATGACAAACACAAAGACTAAAGATTATTCATCAACAAAACTACAAATTGATTCATTGGCAAGTGAGGGTTGTGAGCTAATACGACTAGCTGTTTCAGACAGAGACGATGCAGAAACCTTTGGAAAATTAAAGAAATGCGTTGGTATTCCAATGATTGCTGATATTCAATTCGATTATAAGCTTGCTATAATGGCGGCTGAAAATGGAGCAGATTGCATTAGAATAAATCCAGGTAATATTGGAACAGACGAAAAGGTAAAGGCGGTAGTAGAAGCTTGTAAATACCACAATATACCAATCAGAATCGGTGTTAACAGTGGATCTATTAGTACCAAGATTATAGATAAATACAATGGTGTTAATGTAAACTCATTGGTTGAAAGTGCCATGTATGAGATTGATAGATTAGAAAAATTTAATTTTGACAATATAAAAATATCAGTTAAGGCAAGTGACGTTAATATGAATATTGATAGTAATATAGAACTTAGAAAACGAATGAACTATCCTATTCATCTTGGAGTAACTGAAGCAGGAGGATTATTAAGAGGTTCAATCAAATCCTCAATAGGAATAGGTACTTTACTTAGGATGGGTATTGGGGATACGATTAGAGTTTCACTAAGTGATGATCCAATAGAAGAAATTAAAGTTGCCAAAATGATTCTACAGGCATTAAATTTAAGAAAATTTGGAGTAGAAATAGTATCATGCCCAACATGTTCCCGTACAGAAGTTGGCCTTATTGATATGGTAAATGAACTAGAATCCCGTTCTAAGGAAATAAAAGGAAACTATAAAATTGCAGTTATGGGATGTGTTGTAAACGGTCCTGGCGAAGCGAGAGAGGCTGATTTTGGAATTACTGGGCTGAATGGAGTTGGATTAATATTCAAAAATGGTGAAATAATAGAAAAAGTTCCTGAAAATGAATTAATTAATAGATTAATAAATATTATAAATGAGACTGAGGTGTAAGATTTACTAAACAATGATAGAAATAAAAAAGATTTTTCCTGAATCAAATTTAATAAAAAATAGTAACATTAAGCTCAAAGGAATTAAAATTTTTAAAACTAAAAATGTTGCACTTATTTCATTAAGTACGAATGATAATGACAAAGATTTAATAGATGATATTAAATCTTTGTTTTCTGATGAATTAACTAACATGAAAATCGAAATAGAAGTAGATGATATAGATGATGAGGGCGTTCTTCAAGATATATTAATTAAACAATTACGAGAAAAATATTTTTTTAAAGATTTTGAATTTAAACTCGAAGAAAAAGATAATGAAATATTTTTAGCAGTCTTAAAAGATGACAACTACAATTATAACTTTGATGATTTAAAAGAATTGTCTAAAACCTATAACTATGAACTTCATATCACTAACATTGAACCCGATGATTTGATCGATGACTATTTGACTAGAATTAAAGAAGAAGAAATTGAGCTGAGCGAAACGACTTTAGAAAATATTCAGATTGCAAGTCAAACTAGCCCTAAGAAAACCGATATTCCTGAAGACAATGAACAATTTCTAACCCATGGAAGATTACCTAAAAAGGGATATATTTATGCCAATTTACATGAATTAAACATGGAAAGTGGTCTATTCGAAACTAGAGCAGTTATTACCAAGGTTGAATTTAGAGAACTAAAAGATAGAGATAGTGAAATATGCACTATTTATGTTACAAATATGATAGACTCTATGACTATAAAATTATTTATAGATAAAAGCAAGGTAGAAAATTATAAGAATAAGTTAAAACCAGATTTGGGGATATACATTGTAGGTGAAATTCAATATGACCAATATATTTCATCTAATTTTATAAAGCCTCGATATTTTAAAACTTTTGAAACTAAAATAAGAACGGATAAAGGAAACACAAAACGTGTAGAATTGCATTTACACACCAAAATGAGTACCTTGGATGGTCTAACAGATATTGCTGATTATGTAAAGAGGGCAAAATACTGGGGACATAATGCTATTGCAATAACAGATCATGCAGGCATTCAAGGCTTTCCAGACGCCATGTCTGCAGCAAAGAATGCTGGTATTAAAATGATTTATGGGGTGGAAGCATATTTAGTCGATGATATTTCTAAAATAATAAAAAACGATGATTATGTTGAAACCAAGGATTCCTTTGTCGTTTTCGACGTAGAGACAACAGGTTTTTCTAACTTAAATGATAAAATAATTGAAATTGGTGCAGTAAAAATTAAAAATGGTGAAATAGTAGATAGTTTTGGAACATTGGTAAACCCTGGTATAAATATACCTGAAAAAGTTGTTGAGTTAACAGGTATTACTAATTTCATGGTATCAGAAGCAAATACCATTGAAGAAGTTTTTCCGCAGTTTCATGATTTTATAAAGGACTCGATTTTAGTTGCACACAATGCAAGTTTTGATATAGGGTTTGTTAAAAGATTGTACGATTCTATGAAATTTGAATTTAACAATCCGTATATAGATACATTAGAAATTTCCAGATTAGTAAATCCTAATGTTAAAAGTCATAGACTAAAGGATATAGCAAAGAGACTAAATGTGTCTTTGGTAAATGCCCACAGAGCAGTGGACGATGCCAGAGCTACAGCTGAAATTTTCATGCTACTCTTAGAAGAAGAATTTAAATCAAAAGACTTAAGTACACTTTTAAATTCCATCGAAAATTTGAAAGAAAATGGCATAAATAATATTGGGAACACTTATCATGCCTTGATATTGGTTCAAAATCAAGTGGGTTTAAAGAACTTATATAAAATGATTTCAGATTCAAACTTAGAGCATTTTTATTATACTCCAAGAATACCAAAATCAGAACTGATTAAGTATAGGGAAGGATTGTTATTGGGTAGTGCGTGTAGTGAAGGGGAGCTTGTACAATCGATAATATACAATGAACCTGGAAATAGAACGAAAGAAATCGCATCATTTTACGATTATTTAGAAGTTCAACCGATAGAAAATAATATGGGTTTGATTGATGAAGGCTATTTTAATGATAAAAGCCAACTAAAAGATTTAAATATGCAAATATTAGCTCTAGGTGATTCGTTAAATAAAATTGTTGTGGCAACGGGAGATGTTCACTATATTGATGAACATCTAAGAGAGTCAAGAAAAATTTTGAGAAGTAGCATAAAAAAATCTAACCGTGGAGAGTATGATGTATTAAATCATTTTAGAACTACTGATGAAATGTTGGATGAATTTTCGTATTTCGGTAGTAGAAATGAAGAAATTGTTATTGATAATTCCATAAAAATTGCCTCGATGATTGAGGATGTACTTCCCATACCACAGGGAACGTACCCTCCTGAAATAGAAGGCTCCAATGAAGAACTGGCCGACATAACATATGAAAATGCTCACAGATTATATGGTGAGAATTTGCCGGAAATTATTAAGGATCGACTAGCAGTCGAATTGGGTTCAATTATAAAACATGGATATTCTGTAATGTATATAATTGCACAAAAACTTGTAAAGAAGTCCAACGAAGATGGTTATCAAGTTGGCTCGCGTGGTTCAGTAGGTTCAAGTCTTGTAGCAACCATGTGTGGAATTACCGAGGTTAATCCATTACCACCCCATTATAATTGCCCTAATTGTCAATACACAGAGTTTGTTGATGTTAAGGAATCAGGAATATTCTCTGGAACAGATTTGCCTGATAAAGAATGTCCGTCTTGTAATCATGTATTAAAAAGATATGGAGATGACATACCATTTGAAGTGTTTTTAGGGTTTGATGGAGATAAAGAACCTGATATCGATCTAAACTTTGCAGGCGAATATCAAAGTACCGCCCATAAGTACACGGAGGAATTATTTGGCGAGGGATATGTATTTAGAGCTGGTACAATTGGTACAGTAGCAGAAAAAACCGCATTTGGGTACGTAAAAAACTATTTAGAGAAAAATTTCATTATTAAATCCAATGCAGAAGTTGAAAGACTGGCTGGCACTTTGGTTGGGGTAAAAAGAACGACGGGGCAACATGCAGGTGGAGTTATGATAGTACCAAAAAATAAAGAAATTTATGATTTTACACCGATACAATATCCAGCCGACGACAATAAAAATGGCGTAATTACTACGCATTTCGACTATGAAGCCATCAGTGGTAAAATCTTAAAACTTGATATTTTAGGGCACGACGTGCCAACCATGATTAAGATGATAGAAGCAATGACTAATACTAATTTCTTAGAAGTTCCTTTGAACGATCAAAAGGTTTTAAGTATATTTTCTTCCAGTGAGGCATTGAAAACTAATAAAAATATATTTAATATTGAAGTGGGAACTTTGGGAGTGCCTGAATTTGGAACCAAGTTCGTTAGAAAAATGCTAATGAGTACAAAACCAACTACATTTGCAGAGTTAGTTAGGATAAGTGGATTATCCCATGGTACGAATGTTTGGACAGGAAACGCTGAGGAACTCGTAAACAACAAAGAAGCAAAACTTACTGAAGTAATTTCCACTAGAGAGGACATCATGAGTAACCTCGTACATGCAGGTGCAGATAAAAAAATTGCATTTAATATTATGGAGCGTGTCAGAAAAGGTAAAGGTCTATCCGAAGATGAGGAAAAATATATAAAAGAATTTAAACTACCAAAGTGGTACGCAGAATCGTGCAAGAAAATTTCTTATATGTTCCCTAAGGCCCATGCCGTTGCTTATGTAACCATGTCAGTAAGATTGGCATATTATAAAGTATATTATCCCTTAGCTTTTTATGCGACATATTTATCCACAAAATTAACTAATTTTGATTTTGAAACTATAAGAAGAGGTGCAGATGCTACTACGGAAAAACTAAATGAATGTAATTCAAACTTGGATTCATTAAGTAATAAAGAAAAAAATGATTTAGCTATTTATGAGATTGCATTGGAGATGTTTTCTAGAGGCTTAGAATTTGGAAATTTGGATTTATTCGAGTCAGATGCAAATAGATTTAAAATTATAGATGATAAGATTATACCGCCATTACAATGTATTGCTAATCTGGGTGAAAATGTTGCCAATTCAATCGTCATTGAGAGGGATAAAGAACCATTTTTATCCATAGAGGATCTGGTCAATCGAACGAAGATTACTAAGAGCTCAATAGAGCATTTAAAGGACTTGGGAATACTAAACAATCTAAGCGAAACAAATCAATTATCTTTCATTTAAGTGTTGATTTTTACAAGTTTGTATGATATTATTAGTAAGTAAATATTTTGTCAGAGAGTGGGAGCTTCCCACTCTCAATTTTTTGAAATAAAACGGGGAATTCTAAATGAATAAAAAAGAAATAAAAAAATACTTAAATGAAGAAATCGCCAAATTACTTGAAAATAAAGGAATGGAATTGGTTGAAATTGTATTGACTACAAAAGAAATCACTACAATAACTATCTATATCTACAAAGAGTCTGGAGTAACCTTAGATGATTGTACTGA
>CAYUJY010000003.1:9863-14890 GCA_964445145.1 uncultured Peptoniphilaceae bacterium
CCTTATTTGATGATAAGTATATGTTGGAAGTATCTTCTCCTGGAATCGACAGAAAATTGAAGACCCTGGATGATTACAGAAGAAATTTAGGCAAAATGATGGAGATTAAATTATATAAAGCAAAAGATGGAATAAAAACTTTCTACGGATTTTTGGATTCCTATGATGATACTCACATTTACATCAAAGAAGAAGAAAACATAATAGAATTTACAAGAGATGAAGTGTCAGTATTGAGAGAGTATATAGATTTTGGAGGTAAGAGATGAATCAAGATTTTTTGTTAGCGTTAGAAGAAATTGCTAGCGAGAAAGGAATTAACAAAGATGTTATTTATGATGCATTGGAATCGGCATTGGTTTCAAGCTTCAAAAAGAACTTCGGCACGAGTCAAAATGCAATTGTGGAAATTAATAAAGAAAGCGGAAAAATTGCAGTTTTTGCAGAAAGAACAGTAGTTGAAACTCCTGAAGACGATATACTTGAAATTAGTATTGAAGAAGCAAAATTAATCAGTCCTAAGTATGAAATTGGAGATGTTGTAAGAAGGGAAATTACGCCTTCTAAGTTTGGACGAATTGCTGCACAAACTGCAAAGCAAGTTGTAATACAAAGAATAAAGGATGCGGAGAGAGATATTATTTATGACGATTTCTCCGATAGAGAAAACGAAATAATAACTGGTCAAATCCAACGTATAAATAAAAATTTTGTCTATATTGATTTAGGTAGAACAGAAGCAATACTTCCTCCATCTGAACAAGTTGAAAATGAAATTTATGAACAAGGGGATAGACTAAAGCTTTTCGTATTGGAAGTGAAAAAAACTACGAAGGGACCTCAAATTGTACTATCAAGATCCCACCCTTCAATTGTAAAGAGGTTATTTGAACTTGAAGTTCCAGAAATTCAAGATGGAACAGTAGATATTTTTTCCATAGCAAGAGAAGCTGGCTCCAGAACTAAGATAGCAGTCTTTTCTAAGAATCCTGACGTGGATCCATTGGGAGCTTGCGTAGGGTTTAAAGGTTCAAGGGTAAGGGCTATCGTGAGTGAGTTAAATGACGAGAAGATAGACATCGTTGTTTGGAACAAGAAAATAGGGAAATTTATTGCAAATGCACTTTCTCCTTCTAATGTTGTTGAAGTGATAGTTAATGAAAAAGAAAAGTCTGCACTGGTAATTGTACCTGACTTCCAACTTTCTTTAGCCATAGGTAAAGAAGGTCAAAATGCAAGATTAGCTGCAAAATTGACGAATTGGAAAATAGATATAAAGTCAGAAACTCAGTTCGATGAATATTATGAATCATTGAGCGAAGAAGAACAAAATACTTTAAATGATATGATGAATAGAGAAAATGGCTTCGAAGAAGAACTAGAAGATGCAGAATTCTTACAAAGTATTAATATTGAAAACATTGAAGATTTAGAACACATTTACAACGATGATAGTATTATTAGTGAAGATGATGTTATTGAGTCTGATGTTGAAACTGATGAATAGTAGGTGATAAAGTGAAAGTTAAAAAAGTGCCTATAAGAAAATGTGTTGGCTGCGGCGAAAATAAACCAAAGAGAGAACTCATCAGAATAGTAAAAAACAAAGATAACGAAATTTTTATTGACTTAAAAGGTAAAGCTAACGGCAGAGGCGTTTATATATGTAATTCAATAGATTGCTTGCAAGCGGCTATCAAAAATAAATCCATAGAGAGAAGCTTTGAACAAAAAATAGACGCAGATTTATTCGAAGAATTAAAAAATACATTGATTGAACAAGAGGATTTACAATAAGAGGGGGTGCACTATTGAGAGTACATGAATTAGCGAAACAAATTAAAAAAGACAGCAGGGAAATAGTAAGAATTAGTAGAGATCTTGGTTTACAAGTTAGTAACCCTATGAGTAATCTAGAAGATGAAGCTGTAAAAGCAATCAAGAATTATTATAACACTCAAAAAACGGTTGCAAAAGCAAGTGAGGAAGTCAAAGAAGAAAGAGTAGATATTAAGAAAATCGAAGAGAGATTAGCAAATAAAGATAAAGCAAAGAGTGCTGACCAGAAGGTCGTTGAAAAAAAACAGACTGATGTTAATGCTCCAGTTAAGGAAGTAGTTAAGAAAGTAGAAACCCCTGTGGCAACTGCTGAAACTACACCTGCTAAGCCAAAAAGAGAAAATTACGTATTGGATAAAAAACCTGAAAGAAGGGATTACAAAAAAACCAATACAAGACCTCAAACTGGTCCACAAAAAGATGGACAAGGCAGACCACAGCAACAAGGTGGCAGAAAGCCTTTCGATTCAGAAAACAAGAGACCATTTAGCAATCAAACTGGGGATAATAGATTTAACAAGCCTAATAAACCTTTTACAAAGCCAGATGCTCCCCAGGGAGATAGAAAAGGTGGCTATAATAAAGGCGCTCAAGATAAAAGAAGTTTTAGTAAAGATGGTGATTCTGCAAACAAGCCAAGATTCACTAGGAAACAACCTCCTAAAACTGATGAGCCTACACCAATCACAAAAATCTCTAAAGACTCTAAGGCAATAGAGACTAATAAAAAGAAAAGCTTAAGCAAGACCAAAAAGTACGAAGAAAAGCTATTTAATGATGCTGGCAACGTAAATATGTTTAAAAGGGACCTTACTAAGAAAACTGGTAATACTATTTCTAAACAAAAACTTGCAAGAAGAGAAAATAAAGAAGTTGACAACAAACCAAAAGTTTATGAAATTGAAACTCCTATTACAGTAAAGGAATTTTCTGAGAAAGTTGACTTGGGAAGCTCTGTTATTATGACGAAGTTAATAGGCATGGGCATAATGGCAACTATTAATCAAAGTCTTGATGATGACATAATTGAATTACTGGCATTGGAATTGGGAATCGAGATAAAACTTCCTGAACCTGAAGAAGAAGTTGATATTGACGAACTATTTGACTTAAACTATGAAGATAAGGAAGAAGATCTAATTACTAGAGCACCTGTAGTTACGGTTATGGGTCACGTAGACCACGGTAAAACATCTTTACTTGATGCAATCAGAACTGCAAAAGTTACAGCAGGTGAGGCTGGTGGTATTACACAGCATATCGGTGCTTATATGGTTAGAGCACATGATAAGAAAATTACGTTTTTAGATACTCCTGGTCACGAAGCATTTACAATGATGAGACTAAGGGGAGCTCAAATTACAGACATTGCAATATTGGTAGTAGCAGCAGACGACGGAGTTATGCCTCAAACGATAGAAGCTATTTCCCACGCTAAAGCTGCTGGAGTTCCAATTATTGTAGCTGTAAATAAAATGGATAAACCAGAAGCAAATCCAGATAGGGTTAAGCAAGAATTGGTAGAACACGGATTAGTTCCAGAGGATTGGGGCGGAGATACTATTGTTGTCCCAGTTTCTGCAAAAACCAAAGAAGGCATTGATGAATTGCTAGATATGGTAATAATTGTTTCTGAAATCCAAGAATTGAAGGCTAACCCGAATAGATTTGCAATAACAAACGTAATTGACGCTAAATTGGACATTGGTAAAGGTCCTGTTGCATCAGTGTTAGTTAAAAATGGAACCCTTAGAGTTGGTGACTATGTAGCATCTGGAATGTCTAGTGGTAGAATTAGGAGCATGATTGACGATAAGGGCAAATCAGTAAAGAAAGCTGGCCCATCTGTTCCTGTTGAGATACAAGGTCTATCAGATGTACCAAATGCAGGTGACTTCCTGTATGCATTTAAAGATGAAAAATCAGCTAGAAATTATGCTGAACAAGTTAGACTACAAGAGAGAGAAACTCAAATGAAGTCCTCTAATAAAGTTTCATTGGATGACTTGTTTGCAAGAATAAAAGATGGCGAAGTTAAGGATTTAAATATCGTTTTAAAAGGTGATGTAAAGGGCTCAGTAGAGGCTTTATCTCAGTCATTACTAAAACTTTCAACAGAAGAAGTAAGAATAAATATTATTCACTCTGGTGTTGGAGGAATTACGGAATCAGATATAACCTTAGCATCAACATCAAATGCGATTATTATTGGATTTAACGTAAGACCTAGCAATAACTCCTTAGAATTAGCAAAAAATGAAGACGTAGACATTAGAACCTACACCATTATTTACAATGCAATTGAAGACATCGAAGCATCTGTAAAGGGAATGCATGCACCTAAATATGTTGAAAAATTCTTAGGTCGAGCTGAAATTAGAGATACGTTTAAATTGCCAAATAATATGATAATTGCAGGTTGTTATGTTACTTCTGGAAAATTAATTAGAAACAGTAAGATAAAATTATTGAGAGATGACATCATAGAATTTGAAGGAGATATAACATCCCTAAGAAGGTTTAAAGATGATGTTAGAGAAGTTTCAACTGGATATGAATGTGGAGTAGGTATCGAAGGCTTTAATGATGTTAGGGTTGGAGATATAATTGAAGCATCCATTATGGAGGAAGTTAAGAACTAATGAATGATAAAAGAGTGGGTAGAATCTCTGAAGAAATAAGAAAAATTATATCGAAGCTTATTTTACAGGGGTTAAAAGACCCTAGAATCGATAAAATAGCAAGCGTAAATAGAGTAGAGTTGACAAGGGATTATTCCATAGCTAAAGTTTATTTATCCTCAATAACTAATGAAAAAATTGAAGATACAATTTTAGGCTTAGAATCTGCTAAAGGATTTATCAAAAGAGAAATTTCCAAAGAGATAGATTTGCGAATAATGCCAGAGTTGATTTTTATCAAGGATGATTCAATTGAAAAGTCTTTTGAAATGTTTAAGAAAATTGAAGATTTAAAAAAGTGATATTATGCATGAAATAAATCGTTTAAAAGAAGCTATTGATAAAGCAAAAGTTGTAGGAGTGGTATCCCATGTAAACCCTGATGGGGATAATTTGGGATCCCTCACTGCACTTAGTGAGTCCTTAAGACTATATGGTAAGGATGTCAAAAGCATATTTGTTGATAGAATGCCCTATAATTTAGAATTTTTACATGGGATTGATCAG
>CAYUJY010000003.1:14900-28131 GCA_964445145.1 uncultured Peptoniphilaceae bacterium
TTAGATATTGAATTAGATATTTTATTTATCGTGGATAGCTCCAGTGAAGAGCGTTTGGGAACTGCATCCGTACTTTTAGATAAATCAGACTTGGTGGTTAATATTGACCACCATATTTCTAATTCCTTAAATGGAGATTACAACGTCGTTGATGTAAAGGCATCTTCTACGGGAGAAATATTATTTGATTTATTAAAGGATTTGGAGCTCCCAATTGATAAAAATGTTGCGGAATCTCTATTTACTTCTATTTCCGCTGATTCAGGAAGCTTTAGATACGATAGTGTCAGAAAACAAACATTTATAGCAGCTGCAAAGTTGTTGGAATACGACATAGATGTAAGTAAAATAACAACTAATTTATATTCTAGTAATAGAATATCTAAAGTAAAAATGTTATCACTTGCTCTGGATAGAATGCAATTTAGCCATGAAAATAAAGTAGCATATACTTATGTATTAAGACAAGACTATGCTGACTTAAATGCGCAGGCAGCTGATGTGGAAGGCATAGTTGAATATCTAAGGGATATTGATGATGTGGAAATTTCATTGTTTTTTAAACAAACAAGATTTGGATGGAAGGTGAGCACTAGATCCAAAAGCTACTATGATATGACAGTTCTGGCTGGATATTTTGGTGGGGGAGGACATATTAGGGCTTCTGGATTTTCAATTGATGAATGTGAAGTGGAAGAAGCAATATCAAAAGTGCTAGAAAAAATATAATGGAATATAATGGTATTTTAATAATAGATAAAAAAGAAGGCATAGGTTCCACAGATGTTGTAAGGATAATTAAGAAAAAATTACAACAATCTTCAGTTGGACATACTGGTACCTTGGACTTTTTATCAACGGGTGTATTAGTAGTTTGTTTAGGTAAGGCAACTAAGCTAATTGAATATATGCAGCTTCAAAAAAAGACCTATAAAGCAGGTATAATTTTTGGTTTGGAAACTGACACATACGATATTGAAGGTACCGTAATCAATAACTTAAAGTCAAATATATCTGAAGATAACTTAAAAGTTGCGATCGATTCCTTCATTGGAGATATACAACAGGTCCCACCAATGTATTCTGCTTTAAAGGTAGATGGAGAGAGATTGTATAACCTAGCCAGAAAAGGCATTACAATTGAAAGAAAATCTCGACTTGTTAATATTGAATCTATCAGTATAGATAAATTTGATGATTTAAATCAACTCGCATCAATTACTGCAACTGTAGGCGCAGGAACCTATATCCGGTCATTGATCTATGATATTGGGATATCCTTGGAAACTTATGGAACTATGTCTAGTTTAAGAAGACTAAAATGTAGCGGTTATGATATTGGGGATGCAATTTCTATTGATTGGGATAGCGATCCTAGTTTTATAAAAGAAAATATTATACCTATTGAATCTGTAGAATTACCAATGGCGGACTTAACGGTTGATGAAGACGAACAAAAAAGATTACTAAATGGTATGACTGTAATTTTAAGCCAAGATGTAGACCTAGGTCTATATAAAATATTTTGTGAAAATACAATAATAGGTATTGGAAAAATAACAAAAAGTGAGAAGGGTACTTTATTAAAATTAAGTAAACACTTAAAATAACATGAAAATAATTGATATAAACATAAATGAAATAATTTCCTTAGAAAAATCATATGTTGCACTTGGGAACTTTGATGGTATCCATAGAGCACATTCTGTACTAATTAAAAATTGCGTAGATAACTCCATTAAAGATGGAGTTCTTTCAACTATTTTACTCTTTAAAGAACATTCAATGAAAGTTCTAAAAGATTCAAAATTCAAGATTTTGATGTCATTGGAACAAAAATTAATTGAAATAGAGAAGATGGGTATTGACCAAGTCTATTTAGTATCATTTGATGATATAAAAAATCTTACACCAGAAGAATTTATAAAGAGTTTCATGATAAAAAAATTAAACATTTCTGGTATTTTTGTAGGCTTTGACTATGCCTTTGGTAAAAACGCATCAGGGGATATTAATTTTCTTAGGAAAATTGTATCAGAAACTCCCTTAAGGTTAGAGGTTATGGATGAAATCCAATACAACAGTATGAAAGTTTCATCTACTAATATAAGAAATCTTATTGAAAGCGATAATTTAGAAAACGCTGAATTACTCTTAGGTCATGAGTATTGGCTTAAAGGTGTAGTTGTTGAAGGGAAAAAATTAGGATCAAAACTTGGATTTCCTACAGCAAATATACAATTAACTAGCAACTATGTACTACCTCAAGAAGGGGTATATTATACTCTTTTAAAAATTGATAATGAAATTTTTTCAGCAGCAACGAGCTTAGGTAAAAACTTAACATTAAATGAAGAAGATGTAAAGATTGAGGCCCATATACTGGACTTTGACAGAAACATATATGGTAAGGACATAGAGATAAGATTCGTTAAAAAATTGCGCGGTATGATAAAATTTGATAATTTATTTGATTTAACACAACAAGTTTTAGATGATACAAAAACTGTAGCACGCTTGCATAAAGGAAATGAGACAGAGACGAGATAATCGTCTCTTTTTTGTAAATTATTTAACAATTTACAAAAATAATACTATCAATTTTTATATAAAATGGTATAATGTACGGGGAGGAAATATGGAGAAGATACATAGCAATATAATAATCAATATAATGATTATTATAATTTTAACATCTATATCAATTTTATTGATTAGTCCAAACATGATATATCTAAGTTATAATCTGTTTTTGGCATTGCTTCCATTATTATTTAGTACATTTGCATTAAAAAAGGATATAAATTTTGCCCTTAAATCATTGTTAATAATATTGTGGCTTTTATTCTTTCCAAATGCCATATACATATTTACGGATATAATCCATTTAAGTAATTTAGAATTTTATACTAGGGAGCCATATAATATTATATACAATATGGATATTATAATTTGGTACAGATTAGTTGTGACTTTACTTAGCACTTTTCTAGGAATTGCAATTTCTTTTATGTCTTACCAAAATATAGTGAAGGTATTAAATATTACTAAGGAATCGATTTCATACTATATTTTGCTAGTGTCAGTATCCTTATTATCAGGTTTAGCAATATACATTGGAAGATTTATTAGACTTAACTCTTGGGATGTAATTATAAATGCTAGTAATACATTAAATGCCATTAAAGATTCTATATTATCTGACAAAGTACTTTTTATTGCGCTATTTGGAGCATTGCAATTTTTAACTATTTTAATAATTGATATTATATATAAAAGGAGGTAAAAATGGATATTGTTGCGGGAAAAAATAAATTTTTCATAGGTGAAGAAGAAGACCCGTTGGCAGTAATTGAGTATTCAATTACGGGAAATGAATTACTGATAACTCATACCTTTGTGAATAACACTCTGAGAGGTCAGGGGATTGCTGGGATACTTACTGAAGAAGTGTTAAAGTATGCTAAGGATCATGAGTACAAAGTAATACCAATTTGTAGTTTTGCTGTAAAATATATGGAACGAAAAGGAGAATGATTAATGGTTTATGATGAAATCGTTAAATACGAGGAAATAAAAGAATTTGTATCCCATGCAAAGGACGATTCAGATTTAATCGAAGTTTTGCATAAGACACAGGAAATATATGGATACATTCCAAGAAGAATTGTTACTTTAATCGCCAAAGAGTTAGACATTCCCGTATCAAAAATTTACGGTGTAATTACATTCTACTCAAGATTTAGCCTTGTGCCAAAAGGAAAATACTCCATAAGTGTTTGCATGGGCACTGCATGTTATGTAAAAGGTGCAGAGCATGTTTTGAATGAATTTTCTAAACTTTTGAACATAGGTGTTGGTGAAACTACTGAAGATTTAATATTTTCACTTATAGAAACTAGATGCGTTGGAGAATGTGCTGAGGCGCCGGTAGTTAATGTAAATGAGGCTGTTTATTGTAAAGTAACTCTAGCAGACGTACCTAAGATACTATCAGAGATTAATGAGGTGAAATAATTGAACTATAATATAAAACTTACAGAAATTAAAGATGCTACATATCCTCAACTTATCTCAAGACTACAAAGTGACGAAAAATATATAGTTGATGATGAAGGCCCACGCTTGAGTGGAGATTTTTACAACAGACAAAAGCGAATAGCACTTAAGAACTTCGAGGTAATTAATGCTGAAAGCATAGAGGAGTACATTGCCCTAGGGGGATATTTTTCTCTAGCAAGATGTATTTTTGAATTAGAACCTATGGATATCATCAATATTATGAAGGATTCCAAGCTGAGGGGTAGAGGTGGTGCGGGTTTTCCTACAGGTGTTAAATGGGAATCAGCATACGTCGTTGAAAATGACGTAAAATACATAATCTGTAATGCTGATGAAGGTGACCCAGGTGCATATATGGATAGATCCATATTAGAGGGAGATCCTCATAGTGTAATAGAAGGAATGGCAATAGCGGCTAGGGCAGTAGGCTCAAGCAAAGGATATGTTTACGTTAGAGCAGAGTATCCAAAAGCAGTTACTATGTTAAAAAAAGCAATTAAAGATGCTAAAGAATTAAATTTATTAGGCGATAATATTTTAGGTAGTGATTTTTCTTTCGATCTGGAAATAAGATTAGGAGCTGGAGCTTTCGTATGTGGAGAAGGTACGGCATTAATCCAATCTATTGAAGGTAAAAGAGGTATGCCACAAGCCAAGGTATATAGAACTTCCGAAAGGGGCCTTTTTGATAAACCGACTATAATCAACAATGTAGAGACTTTTGCAAATGTTGCACAAATAATTCAACATGGAGCAGATTGGTTTAAATCCATCGGTACAGAAGATTCTCCTGGTACAAAAGTTTTTGCTTTGGTAGGTAAAATTAACAATGCTGGTTTGGTCGAAGTTCCAATGGGAATGTCCATAAATGAAATTGTTTATGACATAGGTGGCGGAATTCCAGATGGTAAAGAAGTTAAAGCAGTGCAAACAGGAGGTCCTTCAGGAGGCTGCATACCACCTTATTTGTTCGATACTCCAGTTGATTTCATTTCCCTAGATAGAATTGGCTCAATCATGGGTTCTGGTGGTATGGTAGTAATGGACGAAACCGACTGCATGGTCGACATTGCAAAATTTTTCATGAAGTTTACAGTAGATGAATCTTGTGGTAAATGTACACCTTGTAGAATTGGAAATAAAAGAGTATTAGAAATGCTAGAAAAAATTACTTCTGGCAAGGGAACAATGAAAGACCTAGAGTTGCTCGACGAACTTTGTGAGGTAATTACAGATACTAGTTTATGTGGACTTGGAAAGACTGCAACTACTCCAGTAATCAGTTCAATGAAGTATTTCAATGATGAATATTTAGAACATATAAATGACAATTTCTGTAAAGCAGCTGTTTGTAGTGATTTGTTAAATTATGTTATTATAAGCAAATGTGTAGGTTGCGGCATTTGTAAGAAAAAATGTCCAGTAAATGCAATTACAGGTGATAAAAAAGAAGTTCATGTTATTGATACTGAACTATGCATTAAATGTAATGCGTGCCTAGAAGCTTGTCCTGTAAGCGCTATTATAAGAAGATAGAGGTATATGATGATTGAATTAAAAATAAATGGTAATCCTGTAAAAGTTCCTGAGGGTTCTACGATTTTAGAAGCAGCGAAAGCTGCTAATGTAGATATACCTACTCTATGTCACTTAGATTTACATGGGCTGGGATTTATTAACAGAGAAGCAAACTGTAGAGTTTGTATGGTAGAGTCTGGAAAACATGGAAGTCTAGTTCCTGCTTGTAATACATTAGTTAAAAATGGCATGGAAGTAAGAACAGATACAATAAAAGTAATTAGGTCTAGACGTGCAAATATTGAATTATTGCTATCAAACCATCCAAAGGATTGTTTGGTATGTGTAAAAAATGGAGATTGCGAACTTCAAGACTTAGCTGCATTAGCACATATAAAAGAGATAAGATACGAAGGCGAAACAATTGATTTTCCAATAGACGATAGCAGCTTGTCTATAGTTCGTGATCCTAATAAGTGTATTCTTTGTAAAAGATGTGAGACCATGTGTATGGAAGTACAGACGGTAGGTACACTTACAGATATAGGTCGAGGATTTTCAACTGTAGTTGGGACACAGTATAACAGACCAATGTTTGAAACCAACTGTACCTTCTGCGGACAATGCTTAGCTGTATGTCCGACGGGTGCACTTTATGAAGTAAACGTAGTAGAAAAAGTATATGCCGCACTTAGCAATCCTAAAAAAGTTGTAGTTGTACAAACAGCACCAGCTGTTAGAGTAGCACTCGGTGAAGAATTTGGGATGCCTGCAGGCACTGTTGTGACAGGAAAAATGGTTGCAGCTTTAAGGGCATTGGGATTTGACTATATATTCGATACAAACTTCGCTGCTGACTTGACGACAATGGAAGAAGCAAAGGAATTTGTTGATAGAGTAGTGGGTGGAGGAAGGCTTCCAATACTTACTAGTTGTTGCCCAAGCTGGGTAAAATTTATTGAACATAATTTTGGAGATATGTTAGATATTCCGTCAACTTGTAAATCACCCCATGAAATGTTTGGAGTTATAGCAAAAACGTATTTTGCAGAAAAAAATAACATAGATCCTGAAGATATTGTAGTTGTATCTGTAATGCCATGTGTCGCTAAAAAATATGAATCTGCAAGACCTGAATTGGGACAAGATAATGGAATCAGTGATGTTGACTTAGTTATCACTACTAGAGAATTAGCATCTATGATTAAAGACTTTTCACTTGATTTCGCAGGATTAAAAGACTCTGACTTCGATGATCCTCTAGGAGAATCTTCAGGTGCTGGTGTTATTTTCGGCTCATCAGGTGGTGTATTGGAATCTGCATTGAGAACAGCATACAATATGATTACAAATGAACATTTAGAGACTCTGGAATTCCAGGACTTAAAGGGACTTAAGGGAATCAAGGAAGCTGTTGTACAAATCAAGGATAAAGAAGTTAAAGTTGCAGTAGCCAGCGGTCTAGGTAATGCGAGAGAATTATTGTCAAATATCCGCAAAGGAAAAGCATATTATGATATAATTGAAATAATGGCATGTCCAGGTGGATGTATAGACGGAGGTGGGCAACCTCTACTGCATGGAGATTTAAGTATAATTGAGAAGCGTATGAAGGCTATTCAATCAGAAGATAGAAGTAAAGTTATCAGAAGGTCATATGAGAATCCATCAATAAAGAGAATTTATGATGAATTCCTCGGTGAACCAGGTGGTAAAAAAGCTCATGAATTACTTCATACAGAATACGTCTACAGACCAAAAATTTAAGACGAAAGAAGGAAAATATCATGACTACGGCACATAATAGCGCAAAAATGGGAGACATAGCTGAAACTGTTTTATTACCGGGTGATCCACTGAGAGCAAAATTTATTGCAGAGAATTTTTTAGAAAATCCAGTACAATTTAACTCCGTAAGAAATATGTTCGGATATACGGGAACATATAAAGGGAAAAAAGTTTCTGTTATGGGATCAGGTATGGGTATACCTTCCATGTCTCTATATTCCTACGAATTGATTCATATGTTTGGGGTTAAGAATTTAATCAGAATAGGCTCATGTGGCTCTTATAGAGAAGATGTTAAGGTACATGACATTATAATAGGTATGGGAGCATGTAGTGATTCTAACTTTGCTAGCCAATACAATTTAAATGGTCACTATTCAGCTATTGCAAGTTTTGATTTATTATACAAAGCAAAACAGACAGCTGACAAACTGGGATATTATGTTCATATAGGAAACATATTCTCATCAGATATATTTTACAGTGACGCTCCAGATAACTGGAAAAACTGGGCTAAGATGGGTGTTTTAGGTGTTGAAATGGAAGCATATGGATTGTATTGCAATGCTGCCAGAGCAGGAGTAAACGCACTAACTATCTTAACTGTTTCAGATTCGTTTATCACGAAGGAAGAGATTTCTGCAGAGGATAGACAAACCTCATTTACAAAAATGATGGAACTAGCATTGGAATTAGCTTAAATTATAGAGGCGCAAGTGTTGTGCCTCTATTTTATTTTGACCATTTTTGTGTTAATATCTATATATTAACCAAGGAGATAAAATGAAGTTAAATTTAAATAAATTAAACAAAGAACAATTAAATGCAGTACAAGAAATTGATGGACCATTATTAATTTTAGCCGGTGCTGGGAGTGGGAAGACAAGAATTATTACCACTAAAATTGCATATTTAATAAAGGAACACAATGTACATCCAGGAGAAATTTTAGCATTCACCTTTACTAACAAAGCTGCAGCTGAAATGAAGGAAAGGGTGCAAGATTTACTTGAAGTAGATGTAAATAGGATGTGGATTGGAACATTTCACTCCATTTGCGTTAGAATACTTAGACGCGACTTAGTAAGTACTTCTTATACGAAAAATTTCACCATATACGATACGGGAAACCAAAAAATATTAATCAGAGAATGCATAAAGCAATTAAATTTGAATCCTAAGATTTACACAGAAAATTATATTTTAAATAGAATTGGTGGACTTCGAAATGAAGGTGTTACATTAGAAGAATTTAGAAAATTTGCAGCATCTGTTGTAGATAGAAATGTATTAAACGTGTTTGAACTCTATGAGAAAAAGAAGCGAGAAAACAATGCACTGGATTTTGATGACTTAATATTAAAAACAATTGAGTTATTGGAAGAAAACGAACAAGCTAGAACCTACTATCAAGAGCGTTTTCGCTATGTATTTGTCGATGAATATCAAGATACGAATGAAGCGCAATATAAATTAATTAGGATACTATCTGAAAAACACAAGAATATCAGTGTTGTTGGGGATGCGGATCAATCCATATATAAATGGAGAGGCGCAAATATAAATAATATTTTAAATTTTGAAAAGGATTTTAAGAACGCAAAACAAATCACCATGGCTCAAAACTATAGGTCTACTAGTGAAATATTAAATTCTGCAAATAAAGTAATAATGAACAACAAAATTAGAATAAAAAAAGATCTGTGGACTGACAAGGTTGAAGGCGAAAAACCTATTCTAAATGTAAGTGACTATTCGGAAAACGAAGCAAACAATATTGCTATAAAAGTTGTAAAAAAGATTGAAGACGGAGTAAATCCTAATGAAATTGCAATATTGTACAGATCAAATGCCTTGAGTAGAGTAATTGAAGAAAGCTTCATAAAAAACAATGTAAAGTACAGGATAATTGGTGGTTTAAAGTTTTATGACAGAGCAGAAATTAAAGATTTAATTGCATATCTGAGATTGATTGCAAATACCAATGATGATTTGGCTTTTAATAGGGTCGTGAATTCTCCAAAAAGGGGAATAGGAGCTACTACTGTAGATAGGCTTAAAGAAGTCGCAAACAATGAAGGAAGGTCACTATTTGAAATAGTATCTATGCATGAATTGTTAGAGTTACATTTTAACGCAGGCACCACAAGAAGATTGATAGAGTTTAACAATCTAATTAAAAACTTACAATTAAAATCAGAAAGTATCGGAATTGAGGAGTTACTAAACCATATACTAGACCAAACTGAATATGTTAGAATTTTAGAGTCGGAAAATACAGTTGAGTCTGAATCGAAAATAGAAAATATTAAGGAATTTGTTTCTGTAGCTGCAAACTATGACAAATCTAACGAGGAAGGTGATTTGGATTTATTTCTTTCTGATATTTCACTTTTATCAGATGTTGACAAAGCAGACAATGACAACAATGCAGTATCGCTATTGACTATACATTCAGCCAAGGGACTAGAATATGATGTTGTTTTTATTATAGCCCTTGAGGAAGGAATATTTCCAACATCACATGCTGAGACCGATGAAGATATGGAAGAGGAAAGACGTTTGATGTATGTTGCAATAACAAGAGCTAGAAAAGAACTATATTTATCCTATTCTTTGAGAAGGACAACCTTCGGCAAAACCAATGATACGATGAAATCTAGATTTATTGATGAGTTAGGTGATACAATTATTGTTGATAAAAACTCAGCTAAATCGAGAATGTCTTTTAAATCCACAGGAAAAAACTTTTTTACGGGAACTAACGACTTTAAAAGTATTAAAATAGAAACTAAGGAAGACATAATTTATTCTGTAGGGCAGCATGTTTATCATAAAAAATGGGGAAAGGGTGTAATAACTGCAATTATACCGAATGGAAATGATCATAGAATAAGTATATTATTTGATGAACATGGATTGAAAAATTTGTTGCAGTCTTTTGCGCCACTAAAGGTATTGGAAAATGGATAAAATCGATCGAATAAAAGAACTTGTTGAAGTTTTAAATAAATGGTCTTATTATTACTACACTTTAGACGAACCTATGGTCACCGATGAAGAATATGATGCGGTTTATGACGAGTTAACAAGGTTAGAAAACGAAAGTGGAATAAGACTTCCAGATTCTCCTACTCAGCGAATAGGAGATATAATAATTGAAAAATTTGAAAAACATAAACATATTAATAAATTATTTTCATTGGATAAATCACAAACTTTAGAGGGATTAATTGATTTTGATAATAGAATTAAAAGAGAATTAGGAAAAGCCGAAGTCGACTATATCGTAGAGTTAAAATTCGATGGTTTAACTATCTCACTAACTTATGTCGACGGAGCACTTACAGTTGCGTCTACTAGGGGAAATGGAATTGTTGGTGAAAATGTTACTGAGCAGATTAAACGTATTCCATCTGTTCCATTAACAATTAATGCTCACGGAACTTTAGAGGTTCAAGGGGAAGCAATAATGCCTTTGTCTGCACTCGCTGATTATAATAATAGAGATAATGTAGAAAAATTAAAGAATGCAAGGAATGCTGCAGCTGGAGCAATAAGAAGCCTCGATACCAGTGCCATAAGGGAACGGGGAATTGATGCATATTTCTATAATGTAAATTATTCAAGTGATGTGACATTCGAATATGATCTTGATATTAAAAAGTTCTTAAAGGACAATAGGTTCAAGGTATCATATGAAATTTATCACTGTAATTCGATAAAGGAAGTTCTTAAAAAAGTTACAGAAATTGACAATATGCGTGTAAATCTTGATTTCCTTATAGATGGTATAGTAATAAAAGTTAACAATATTCAGGATCGTCTTTCATTAGGATATACTAACAAGTTTCCAAAATGGGCGATTGCATATAAATTTGAAGCTGAGGAATCCTACACAAAGCTAATAGATGTGATTTGGAATGTTGGTAGAACATCAAAGGTTACACCGTCAGCAATATTGGAGCCAGTTGATATCGGTGGAGTTACAGTTTCACGAGCTACTCTCAACAACTATGACTACATTAAATCAAAAAATATTAAAATAAACTCCGATGTATTAATACGTAGATCAAATGATGTAATACCTGAGATTTTAAGAGCTGATACAAACCTGTATGAAGGAATTGAGATAGTAAAGCCTGTGCATTGTCCTTCTTGTGGAAGTGAGCTATATGATGAAGGTGCTCATAGTTTTTGCCCTAACACGCTTTCCTGCAAACCTCAATTAGTGGCAAAGTTAACGCATTTTGTATCAAAAGATGCCATGGGCATAGATGGATTAAGCGAGAAAACAATTGAAAAATTATTTGAAGTTCATAATTTTACTAGCATTTCAAGTTTTTATGAGTTGACAGAAGATGATTTAATACAATTAGAGGGATTTAAAGATAAAAAAGTAAAAAACACTCTAGATGCGATTGAAACAAGCAAATCAGTTGAATTTGGGAATTTTATATACGCTCTAGGAATTCCAAATGTGGGATCTAAAACAGCTAGCGATTTAGCAAAATATTATAATGATATAACTAAATTAATTAATTCAAACATTGATGAACTACTAGAGATACCAGATGTTGGACCAAAAACTGCTGAGAGTATAGTAAGATTTTTTGGAAATAGCATTACAATTAAAGAAATTGAGAACTTATTTGTACACGGAGTAGAAATTATTTATAATTTAGAAACTACAAAATCTGAAAATAATTTTATGGATTTGACCTTCGTAATAACAGGCTCCTTTGAAAATGTAAACAGAAGAGATATAGAAGATAAGATAACTGAGTATGGAGGTAAAATTTCATCCTCGGTCTCAAGGAAAACGGATTACTTAGTACTGGGAGAAAATCCTGGTTCAAAGTATGATAAGGCAGTCACTCTAGGTACAAAGATAATTTCGCTTGAAGAATTTAACAAAATGTTAGGAGAATAATATGGATATAGAAAAAATAAAACACATTGCAGAAATTTCCTATTTGGAATTTACAGATGAGGAGTTGGAAAGTTTTAAAGAGGATTTCAATGATACGTTAAATCTGATAAATCAAATTACGGAAACCAACGTGGATGGCGTACTAGAGACGAAATATGTAAATGACATTTATGCAAATTTGCGTGAAGATATTCCTGAAGAAAGCCTGTCAGTAGAAGAGGCATTGATGAATACAAAAACGAAAAAGTATTCGTATTTTCAAATTGTTGAATTTGTAGAGTAGGAGAAATTATTAATTATACTAATTTAAAAGCGTGGGAAATGGATGTCCTACTCAAAAATAAAGATATATCCTCTAAAGAACTTTTAGAGAAGCATATTGAGAAAATTGAAGGAATAGATGAAAACATACATGCCTTCTTATCATTGACGATAAAAAACGCAATGGAGCAGGCAGAAAAAATTGATGATAAAAGAGCTGCAAACATTGATTTGCCAACTTTTTCTGGAATTCCAATATCGATAAAAGATAACATCAATATGGTTGATACCTATACAACTTGTGGGTCTAAGATGCTAGAAAATTACAAATCACCCTACAGTGCCACAGTCGTAGATAAATTAATAAATTCAAATCTGATTATTGTTGGAAAAACGAATTTAGATGAGTTTGCAATGGGTGCTAGTACTGTTCATTCTTATTTTGGTCCTACAAAAAACCCATTAGACACAACTAAAGTTCCTGGTGGATCATCTGGTGGGTCAGCTGCGTCAGTTTCAGCCATGGAAGTACCTCTATCCATTGGAACAGACACTGGTGGGTCAGTTAGATTGCCAGCCTCATTTTGTGGAGTTGTGGGGATTAAGCCAACATATGGCTCCGTATCTAGATATGGTCTTGTTTCCATGGCTAATACTTTTGATACCATA
>CAYUJY010000003.1:28141-29453 GCA_964445145.1 uncultured Peptoniphilaceae bacterium
GGATGCATATACACTTCTTAGAATTTTAAGTGGAGTTGACTCTAAAGACTCTACTACCGTTAAAAACGAAAGCTATGAGAACGATATAAATTATAGTGATGACTCTGTTGTATCTTACCTTAAAGGACTTAGGGTAGCACTTCCTAAGCAATATTTGCAAAATGAAATAAATAGTGCAGTTAAGCGTGAATTTGAAAGAGCATTAAAGATGCTAGAAGATAATGGTGCTATTGTGGAAGTTGTAAATATGCCACACTTAGATTACAGTATTCAAACATACCATATTATAGTTAACTCAGAAGTTAGCTCTAACTTATCTAGATTTGATGGATTTAGATATGGATATAGGACAGAAAACTATTATAATATAGATGAAATGTACAAAAAATCTAGATCAGAAGGCTTTGGTGACGAAGTTAAGAGAAGAATAATGATAGGCACGCATATTCTTAGCCATGATCAAATGGACAGCTATTATAAAAGAGCAACCAAAATGAGAACATTAATAAAAGATGACTTCGAAAATGTATTTAAGAACTATGACGTAATTATTTCGCCTACAGCACCAATACTACCATATGGACTAATGGATAAAATAAGCGCTGTCGAATCATATATGGGTGATTTATTTACTGTTCCTGTAAACATTGCTGGAAATTCTGCAATTTCTATACCTTTGGGCATGGATAATGGCACATCAGTTGGCATACAGTTTATAGCAGACAGATTTAATGATATAAAAGCAATTAAGGCAGGATTAGCACTTGAGAGGTTGGAGAAAAATGAATATTGAAACTATAATAGGACTGGAAATACACGTTCAATTAAAAACTAAGACAAAGGCATTTTGTGGATGTAAAAATGAATATGGCAATGAACCCAATACTACTGTTTGTCCCATATGTCTGGGGTTGCCAGGTGCATTACCTGTATTAAATAAAGAAGCTGTAAATTATTCTATAATGGCAGGTCTTGCTTTTAATTGTGATATCAATGAAGTATCCACCATGGATAGAAAAAAATATCTGTATCCTGATTTAACGAAGGGGTATCAATTATCGCAATACGAAGTGCCAATTTGCTCAAACGGATTTATAGAAATAATGGATGAGCAAGGAAATAACAAAAAAATCAGACTGTTCCAAATTCAAATGGAAGAAGATACTGGTAAAAGTATCCATAATCCTGATAATACTGCTTTTTTAGATTTTAATAGATGTGGCGTTCCATTAATCGAGATAGTCAGCGCCCCTGATATGAGTTCCGGGTTTGAAGCTAGAGCATTTCTAGAAAAACTAAAAAATACTTTGGT
>CAYUJY010000004.1:0-10074 GCA_964445145.1 uncultured Peptoniphilaceae bacterium
TATTGCACTGATGGGAATAGCGAGTGGGTTGGGAATTCCTGCACCCATGGCAGCAGGAGCTGTTATAAGTGGAGCATATTTTGGAGATAAAATGAGTCCATTGTCGGACACTACCAACTTGGCCCCAGCGATGGCGGGTACTGATGTTTTCACCCATGTGAAGGCCATGATGAAGCCAACGGTTGTAACTTATATTTTAACTTTATTAATCTTCGGATTTTTAAGTTATAAATATGCAGGCAGCGCCCAAGGAAATGTCGATTCAATTAAAGTTTTAAAAGAGGGTTTGGGAAGTTCCTTTAATATAAATCCCCTACTACTTTTGCCTCCGGTGATTGTAATAGTGGCGATTGCATTTAAAATGCCAGCTATACCTGGTATAACCCTAGGAATAATTTCTGCAGCAATTTTAGCAGTGATATTCCAAGGCGCAAATCTAGGTGATTTAATGAGCGCCGGTATGGGCGGATTTACATCTGAAACTGGAGTAGCTGAGTTAGATAAGTTACTGACTGCAGGCGGTCTAGAATCCATGATGTACTCTATTTCCCTTACGATACTCGCAATGATGTTTGGGGGAATTGCAGAAGTTACTGGTCAGTTGGAAGCCATAATACAAAAAATATTAATTTTTGTTCATTCCGTAAATGGTTTGGTAACTGCAACAATTTTAACCTGCTTTTTAAGTAATGCAACTATGCCTGAGCAATATATTTCCATTGTGATACCAGGCAGAATGTTTGCTAAAACCTACCAAGACAAGGGCTATCATCCTAAGCTTCTATCAGCAACCCTAGAAGCTGGTGGAACTGTTTCGGGAGCATTAATCCCATATAATACTTGTGGAATATATTTATCAACTGTTTTGGGAGTTTCCACTTTTAGTTATGCTCCATACGCATTTTTCAATATTCTAATGCCAGTTGTAACTATATTTTTAACTGCAATAGGACAGAATATTTTTTATGCAAAGGATGACCCAGGAACTATAATTAAATAATGTTTATCTTATAAAATAAACCTGCCGAAAATTTCGGCAGGTTTTTAATATTTCCCAACTGGGCACATATATATTGAAAATTCTTCAACTCCATCCACTTGTATTAATTCATCAATTAAATCCTGGTTATATGCTCCAATTCCACAGGTTCCCAATTCCAGCGCTTCGCATGCTAAGTATAAATTTTCCGCAACGTGACCTGCATCAACTGCAATTACTTTGTGTGCAGCTTCTTTGTATCTCCATTCCGTCCTATAGGGGATGGTACTCCAGACGAATATTACTGCTGAGTTTATTGCAAATACTTGTTTTCGCAGTGCATTTGAAACCTTGCTAATTAGTTCCTTGGGCGATGAAACTTTATAAATTGCGTGGTCTAGTGCCTTGTATCTATAGATGCCAGGATCTAGCCCCTTTACATTCAAAACTATAATTGTAGTTTCAATGGAGTGTCTATTTCCTGCAGATGGCGCTGTTCGTAAAACTCTAGATGGCACTTTGCTGTCTCTAACTCCATATGTTACATAGAGTAGATAAGATAGTTCATCTAAATTTATCGGCGTTCCATCAAATTTTCTTCTGCTGGCGCGATTTTTCACCAAATCCAACAAGCTGTTCTTTTTTTCCAGTTCTTCACTAGGTTCAGGTAATTTTATAAGTTGGACTCCTGCAGGTACTTCCTTTTCAATGGGTGGCATTTCAATTCCCATAACCTGGTCAGTCGTGCTAAAATCTACTCGGTCCCTTACATATTCCTTTAAAAAATCTCTTTCCACTTCGTAAGTCATTATATCCCTCAATCCTTATAGTGTTCATATCCAGCATCTTGCATCGCTTTATAAATGGCCTGCTTATGCTCCTCATTGAAACTTTCCAGTACAATTCTAACTACAGAATATTTCATGTCCATATTTTCTGATTCTGAGTATTGGTCTATTGTAAGTATATTTGCACCAAGATTCGTTATTATATTTAGTAATCGGAGTAGCTCACCTGGTTTATCTATCAATCTCGTATTAATTTCTGTCAATCTTCCGCTCTTAAATAGGCCAGTTTTTATGATTTTAGAAATTGTGTTTACATTTATATTTCCACCGCTCAACACTGCACAAACTTTCCCATCTCCGAAATCGTATTTATTATTTATTACAGCTGCAACGCTTAAGGCACCTGAACCTTCAGCAGTCACCTTGCTCTCTTCCAAAAGTCTCAGTATTGCGTTGGATATTTCATCTTCTGATACGGTGACGATAGCATCTACGTATTTTTTCACGATTTCAAAGGTAAGCTCTCCAGGAGTTTTAACAGCTGTACCGTCTGCGATTGTATTTATGGAGCTCAATGTAGTAATTTCACCACGATTTATAGATTCTAGCATGGAAGCTGCTTCTTCTGGTTCCACGCCAATAATTTTTACATCAGGTCTTTTGGATTTTATTGCAGTTGCAATTCCTGCAATCAATCCTCCTCCGCCGATTGGAACTACTACGTATTCCACATCTGGTAACTGCTCTAGTATTTCAAGCCCTATGGTTCCTTGTCCTGCAATTACGTATTCATCATCAAATGGAGGAACATACACCAAATTCTTTTCCACCATAAGTTCTTCAGCTCTTCTCTTTGCATCATCGAATACGCCCTCTACAATTATTACCTCGCCGCCATAACCTTTCGTTGCTTCAATTTTAGAAAGAGGGGCCACGGAAGGTATGCAGATATAACTTTTTATCCCTTGTTTAGTTGCCGATAACGCTACACCTTGGGCGTGATTCCCCGCTGAACAAGTCACAACTCCCCTTCTAGCTTCATCCTCCGTCAAGTGGGCAATTTTGTTATATGCACCCCTTATTTTAAAAGAACCTGTCTTTTGAAGATTTTCCATTTTTATATACAAATTTGGATTCATTCTGCTAGCTGTAAATATGGGTGTTTCACTTACTTGTCCTTTGAGAATTTCCTTGGCTTCTTCAATCATCTCTAAATTAACTTTCATCTTCTACATCCTCTTCTTCCTTCTTATGGTGAACTATGCTAATCATTTTGCCGTCGACTAAGATTTTACGAACTCTTTTTTCAAAGTCAATTCTACTAATCCAAATCTGTCTGTCACAGCCGTTACATTTAAGTTTTATATCGACGCCTGTCCTAATGATTTCCCAGTTATTTTCACCACAGGGATGCCCCTTCTTTAGGGTTACCGTATCTCCTATTTTGTAATAAAGCACTATACAATCCTCCCATCCTTCACTATCGTTGGAACTTCTAGTTTGATGTTCCGTTTTTCAAATTCATCAATAATTGTCTTTCTAATAAGCCTTTGGGTTTCATACATAGCTCCATTTACAGTAGTAGTTGCAATAAATATGGAGTAAGTCCGTTCCTTAAATGCTGAAATTCCCTTCACGTCAGGCCCACTTATTATATTTTCATTGTCCATACCTAGTGGCTCGATAATTTCTTTTAGTATCTTAATTATATTATTGGAGTCATATTCATATGGTATATCAATGGTTATGTTAGCCAGTTGGTCTCCTCTACTTAGGTTATTTACCACGCTGATGCTACCGTTGGGCACAATGTGTAATGTCCCATTTGCGAAGTCTTTTATTTTTGTACTTCTAATTCCAAATTCCAATACGGTGCCCATAATGTCTCCAACCTTTATGGTATCACCCACGTAATATTGTCCTTCCACTAGTATGAAAAATCCCGTTATTACGTCCTTTACCAAGGACTGTGCACCGAAACCTATGGCAACACTACCAACCCCTGCAGCGGCGATAATGGAATTAGTATTAATTCCAAAAGTATTTAGAACGTCCACCCCTGCCAAAAATACTATTAGAATATTAACGACCTTTTTTAAAAGGGTCTGGGTAGTATAAAATGCCCTATTTTCGTCTAAACTTTTTTTCTTCAGCGAGCGATCTATCAGCTTAATGATAAGTCTAGACAGAAAATAGTAAACCAATAAACTCAGTAGGGAGAATAAAATCTTTCCCGGTACAGTTAGGTTTCCACCTTGATGAAATAATATTTCATTTAATCTATCCATCATTCGCCACCTTCCTTAATATCTTCAAACCCATAAATTTCAAATCTGTACTTGTATGAGACGAGTATACCTTTATCATTGGAATCCATCCCATATACTATGGAGTCAAAGCTTTTCTTAAACTGTCTTTTTTGTCCAATATATCCCATTATGTCCGTAGGTCCATATACAAAATATCCATCATTGTGTCTAAAAAATCCAACGCCCGTAATATCTATGTCGAAGGACTCAACTGGTCTTAAACGGTTGTCGAAAATTTCTAGCTTATTGCTATAAAGTATTATTACTCTGTCGTTTTCGAAATAATAATCCTTAAAATTGGATAGCTCAACCTTTTCCTTTTTGTTGTCATATAGCGCGTAAAGGTTTTTGTTCGTAACTGCAATTAATCTGCCACCGATATTTCTCATATCCAAAACCGTTTCGTTGTCGAAATCGAATTTTTTTACATTGTTTCCATCTATATCTGAAATGGAAGACTTATAGGCGAAGTTTTCTGTGCTAATTTCTGATATTAGCATTTTTGAACCATTTATTGAAAAATTTACTATAAACTTATCCGTCTCATAAATTTGAGTGTCCTTACCATCTCTATTTAACTGATATATGGCTTCGATGTTTTTATTTTCTCTCTTTTCTTTCTTCAGAATATAATATCTAGACCCCATTTTTTTGACCGTATATACGGAGCCAGACAGTTCAATTCGGTCCTTTTCCTCGCCTAGACTGTTGTAGATGTACAATATATTCAACTGCTTATCCAACAATGCTACATCATCGTCGAAAAAATAAATATTTGTAAAATAACCGTTGCTGGAAATTTCCTTTATCAAATCACCTTGAAGATTATAGAATCTAAGCTTATTATCATCCCATGAAACCACAGAGGATGGACCCAGTTTGAAGTTTTCTATTTCCAAATCTTGCCAAATAGATGCCTTAGCCACCATCTTTACGGGCTTTTGCACCATTTCAATAACCAAATTATTTATAAAAAAATATAGGAGGATTAAGAGCAGTGCAATTAACCCATATTTAATAATATTTGTCTTTTTCATTTAACACCTCATCAATACTATATTATATTATAAACTTTGGATTTTTAACAGGATTCAAGGACTTTACTTTACAAAAAATAAATATTAGAATAGAAGTATGGAAAAAAGAAAAGAATTAGTTAGGGACACGGATTATTTACTAGTAATTGCAATCCTTGTCGTTTGTATATTTGGTTTGGTTATTCTTCGGAGTGCCAGCCTCAGCCTTACAGCTGGAAATAGAATAATGAGATCTCAAACTATAGCCACAGGTTTAGGATTTGTGGTTATGATTGTAATGTCTTTAATTGATTATAGGGTCTGGAAACTTTTATATAAACCGATTTATGGAATCTCCATCGTGCTGTTGGTGGCTACTTTAATTTTTGGTACGGAGGAGTACGGTGCTAAGAGTTGGCTAGTTATACCAGGAGTTATGGGATTTCAGCCTTCGGAGTTTGTTAAGGTAGGATTAATCATTTCACTTGCTGCCTATTTAGAAAATGTTAAAGAAGACTTAAATCAACCCCTAGTACTTGTTAAAGTCCTAGCATTTGCATTGTTGCCAGTTGGACTTATTATGCTTCAACCAGATGCGGGCACCGCTATGGTTTATATGTTTTTTATTATTGCAATGTTATTTATAGCAGGAATAAGGTGGAAGTATATAATTTCCACTGCCGTCGCTGCGGTGGTAAGTGCACCAGTTGTGTGGATGTTTTTACTTCCCCATCAACAAAAGCGGATTTTAGACTTTTTAAATCCTACTGCAAATATAACCACCACAGGATACCAATATCTCCAAGGGGAAATTGCAATTGGCTCTGGAAAAATCACAGGTAAGGGATTGTTCCAAGGCTCTCAAACCCAATTTAATTTTATACCACTAAAACAAAATGACTTTATATTTCCAGTATTAGCGGAGGAGTTGGGGTTTTTGGGTGGATTTGCATTAATTGTACTATATGGGTTTCTAATTCTTAGATTATACAAGATTTCTAAAGAGAGTGTAGACTCATTCGGCTCCCTTTTGGTCATAGGATATGCGGCGATGCTACTTTTTCACATTTGGGAAAATATCGGAATGACTCTAGGGGTAATGCCTATTACGGGGATACCACTGCCGTTTTTCAGCGCAGGTGGTACATTCCAGCTGCTAAATCTCGGAATGATGGGACTGGCACTCAGCGTAGCATCCCATAGAAATATAAAATATTTTTAAATCACTATTAAAAGACGGCTCAATTTCAAAAATTGAACCGTCTTATTTCATTACTTTTTATTATATTGTATCAACCCAGCTTCTAGGATATCCATTGCCTTAGCTAAGGATTCTTTATTTAAAACATATGCTAATCTCACTTGGGACTTTCCTATTTCTTCATCGTGATAAAATCCAAATCCAGGCGCCACCATGAGGGTTTCACCATTTAATGAAAATTCACCTAATATCCATTTTGAAAATTCATATGCATTTTCCACTGGAAGTTCAGGCATTAAATAAAAGGCTCCCTCTGGCTCATAGACCGTTATGCCTTCAATTTTATTCATTCTCTCCACTAGAAAATCCCTTCTAGATTTGTACTCGGCGTTCACTTCTTCCAAGTACTTCGGGTCCGTATTATATAAGTTTGCTGCACCTAGCTGCTCCATCGTAGGAACTGCCAGCCTAGAGGTACATATGGCTAAAGCGCCATTTATTATATCCTGATTTTTACTCATTATGGAGCCAATTCGAGCACCACAGGCAGAAAATCTCTTTGAAATACTGTCGCAAATAATTAATCTGTCTTCTATTTCCTTAACGTGTCCAAAGCCATAATATGGTTCTCCCGTATAGATAAACTCCCTATATACCTCATCGGAAATAATAAAAAGATTTTTCTCTATGGCAATCTCTGCCAGCATTTTTATTTCGTCCTTAGTATAAACCACTCCCGTTGGATTGCTAGGATTACTAAGTAAAATCGCCTTCGTGTTGGGCTTTATGGAATTGAGTATAGCTTCTTTAGATGGTAGATGAAATCCAGTTTCAACCGTAGTTGGAAATACACATACATCAAGCCCTGCCTGTATCAATATGGGTGTGTAATTTGCATAATATGGCTCCGATGTAAGTATGGAATCACCAAAATCAGCAACGCATAACAAGGAATACAATATGGCCTCTGAACCACCGTTTGTGATTACCAAATCTTCTGTTTCAACCTCTATACCATATCTTTTATAATACTTTATTTGTGCATCTAGTAACTCCGGTATACCCCTAGAAGGTGCATAACCCAGCGTCTCTGATTGATAGCTTTTCAACGCATCAAAAAATTCATCAGGAGTTTTTATATCCGGATCTCCAATATTTAGATGATAAACCTTTTTACCCTCAGCTTTTACCCTATCCGCTATGGGATAGAGTTTACTTATTGTGGAGGTAGGTATTTTTTCTATTCTGTCTGATATTTTCATATTATCCCCCCAAAACTAAACTATTTTTAAGTATATCAAATTTTTACTAAAAATTACAATAAATTTATAAATTTACATAAGGCAAGGCGAATAATTATGGCACTATCACTAGGATACAAAAAAGCTGAGGAAACTCCTCAGCAATTTTACTTAGACTACCTTGAAAAATGGACTATCTTCAAACCAATCCATATACATATTGTACTTCACTATGAACAACTCCTTGGACCACTCTTCCATAAACGAGTTTTCCACAAGTTTTTGGATAAATCCGTTTATGAATCTTACAACATCACCCAATTCAGGAATCGCATCGATACTTATATAGAAATATTTCTTAGCATGGTTTTTATCACCATCCATTAAAAATTCATTCAATTTTTTATCTAAACACGATCCCAATAAGTGTAAATGTTCTTGTACAATTTATACTTTTCTGCTTTGTACAACTCATTGTATAACACTTCTCCATATTTTCGTAGGTAATCATTATGATCTCCCCCACCCTCTGCCATCAACTCCATAAATAAATTATGGATCCAGCCTATCTCATTCTCCATAACAGTGAAAAAACTATCTTGGAGATCTTCAAAATATTGGTAAAAGCTCCTTGCTATACCACAACGATTAATTATGCTCGAAACACTCGCCTTAGATAAAAGATTCGTTTCAAATTCCGCTACTAAAGCATTGTATATCGTTTGTGTTTTTTCTTCTGGCAAGTTCTCAAATGTAGATTTCGCCATATGAACCTTTTCCGTAATACATCGATTACTATGAATACTATATTATTAACCCATTACTTTGTTAAAGAAAAAATTATGTAAAAACCGAGAATTCACCCTCGGTTCACTTACTCTTTTACCTCATTAAAAAGTCCATGTTGGAACCAGTGCATCATTCGATCATAATTTTTGAAAAAAGTTTCCTTATCCCAATCTTCAAGAAACATTACTTCGATTAATTTTTGTATGGAAATGTTTATATATTTCGAAACTTCCATATCAAGAGGCACATTTTCAAAATGTAAATATGAGATTAGCTTTTGTGGGTTTTGTGCATTTGTAGCAATGTAATTTGCCCACTTCTTCTCCATATCGCTATTCCAGTACATATACAGGTTTCTATACAACTTATATTTTTTCTCATTGAACAACATGGTCGCGAGTACATTTCCATAGTCCTTTAGTGTCGATATAAAGTCTCCATCTTCTTGTTCTATCAATTTCATAAATTGATCGTGGATTTCTCCAACTTCCATTTCCATGACCGTGAAGAAGCTCTCCTCCAAATCTTCAAAATACAAATAAAATGCACCCCTAGAAATACCAGAAATACTGACTATATTTGAAACGCTAGAGTTAGATAATATATTGGTCTCGAATTCCTGTATCAATGCATTGTAAATTTTTTCTCTCTTCTCGGGCGACAAATTATAGTAATTAGATTTTGCCATGATTTTCTACTTAGCGCTTATTCTACTATTATTACATATAATAAATGTATATGGGCGAATTGTCAAAGATAGCTTATATTTAGATAAATTGAAATTAAAATAGTGGTCTGTGAGATTGTCACCGACCACTATTTGTTATTTAGCGTACTTCATTCCATGTTCTACCCAATGCATATACAAGCTATAATGTTTTAAAAATGTTGCTTTATCCCATTCTCCAACAAATATATTTTGTACAAGCGTTTGCACAATCGCATTAACATACACCATCATTTCCCTTTGCTTAAACAATTCTTCCATATCTGCAAACATATCGTGCTTGGAATAGGTATCTGAATCAAAACCCCTATATTTTCTAAGTTTCATCTCAAAATCAGCATTCCAATACATATACATGTTTTTAAACAGCTTGTAGTTTTCTTCCGTAAAAATTGCCTCTGCTAGGACCTCACCATATATGCTAGAGCAGAAAATAGGTCCCCTTTTTCTTTTCTTAAGGTCTCCACAAAAATATCATGTATACCTATTACCTGTATTTCCATCAATGTAAAGAAGCTGTCTTCAATATCTTCAAAATATTGATACATTGTCAATGGCTTTAGTAAAGATTTCAACTAAGTTTTAGAATTGCTGAATACTAAGATTATAAAAAGGTTGAAAAAAAGAGTGGATGTCCACTCTTAAGCTGTTACTTCATCTTCGCAAATCATTAGTTCTACCGTATTCGTCAATACGTCCGAATAAGTAAAAGTAACTTTTCTGCTCGGAGAATTCTTGAATAGTAACTCTACCACAAATAAGCTGGGAAATACTGAATCAATAATCCCTCTTTTGGTAACAATTTTTTTTCTTCCCCTATTAGCTTTTAGAATAACTTTTTTGCCAATTTGACTCTCAATTTCGTTTCTAATAAGTTCCATGCTAGACAATAGAATCACACCTTTCAATCAATCTTTACTATTGTATCACGGAAGCTCCTAAATGTCAATTAATTATAATATATAATAAACAGTCTGCTGTCAATATATTTTTGTAAAGTTATTTAATTAACTTTACTGATTTT
>CAYUJY010000004.1:10084-18486 GCA_964445145.1 uncultured Peptoniphilaceae bacterium
TTTTATTAATCAGAAAAATCTTCTAACTCTTTTGTATAATACTAAAGTTGCAATAGAAGAAATTGTTCCCTTTAGTAAATTAAATGGCAACACTGAATAAATCATCATCGTTTCTAAACTATTAATTTTTGGTGTAATCGCACTTCCCATAGCCACCAAGGTTTCCATTGGAATCATAATTTTTGCATAAAGTGGAAACACTATAAAATAGTTAGATGCCATCGCTATTGCAGTCATTACTATAACACCAAAGAATAACCCAATTCCTGCACTCTTTATCGTCTTATTTTTATGGTAAATAAAACTTGAAACCAATACTAAGCTTGAACCCACGATAAAGTTTGAAAGCTCCCCAACTCCTCCAGTAATGGATTTAGATAAGTTTAATAATACCTTAATAAATTGTACCATTACACCATATGCTGGTCCCATTGCAAAGCCTGCAATAAGTCCTGGCACATCGGATAAATCTAGCTTCATAAAGCTAGGAGCAACGAACAATAGTGGAAAATCTATAAACATGAGTACAAATGCTATACCCGCCATGACGGCTACCCTCACCATGCTTTTAGTTCTCTCGCTAGTTCTGCTCAAGTTACTGTTGCTGTTTGTCATCATCACAATCCTCCCAAAATATTTAGGCATAAAAAATGCCCGGAATTTATCTCGGGGCCAAAAAGTTAAGCAAATATTACTCTTCTTTCATCCAGACTATACTGTCGGTTTCGGAATTGCACCGAATCAATCCTTTCGGATTCGCGGACTATAACCGCCGGTGAGGAATTACGCCTCGCCCTGAAGATACATATACATTATACTACTATGTTAAAATTTTTGCAACATTAAGTCAATATTTACTATTCTAGAGCAATGTAACCACTTTCTGGGTCTTCAATTCCAAAATGGGTATAAACAAAATGAAGTATACATAAAAAAGAGGTGGTCACATGAATATATTGGAAATTATTGATAAGAAAAAAAATGGAAAAGAACTTTCAACGGAAGAAATTAAATTTGTAATCGACGGCTACGTTAACGAAGAAATAAAAGACTATCAAATGAGCGCTCTACTTATGGCGATTCTTCTAAAGGGAATGAGCGATAGGGAAACTGGAGATTTAACCATAGCGATGTTACATAGCGGAGATATTATAGATTTAAGTTCAATAAAGGGAGTAAAGGTAGACAAACATTCAACAGGCGGTGTGGGCGATAAAACTACTTTAGTGCTATCACCTATGGTGGCAGCTTGTGGCGCTAAGGTCGCAAAAATGAGTGGTCGAGGACTTGGGCACACTGGAGGGACTGCGGACAAACTTGAAGCTATTCCTGGTTATCAAGTGAGTATTAACCAAGAAGACTTTATACGGCAAGTGAATGAAATTGGAATAGCACTCATAAGCCAAACTGGAAACCTCGTACCCGCTGATAAAAAAATTTATGCCCTTAGGGACGTTACAGCTACAGTGGACTCCATACCACTGATTGCATCATCAATTATGAGTAAAAAGTTGGCATCTGGAGCAGATACTATTTTGTTGGATGTGAAATGCGGTGAGGGTGCATTTATGCAAACAGTTGAAGATGCCGAAAAGCTAGCTAAAGCAATGATAGCCATAGGTAGACATGCAGGAAAAGACACAAAAGTTATCATCACAGACATGAATCAGCCACTGGGTAATACGATTGGTAACTCCTTGGAAGTATTGGAGTCCATAGAAACATTAAGGGGTAATGGCCCAGCGGATTTAACGGAGCTATGTGTGGAATCAGGTGCAATTATGCTACTACAAGCTGGTATTGAAACCGAACATGATAAGGCAGTAGAAAGACTGAAAAACACATTACTAGACGGAACCGCTCTACAGAAGTTCAAAGAATGCATCGAAGCACAGGGCGGAGATTCCCGCGTGGTAGATGATACTTCACTACTTCCAACTTCAAAATACATCACTGAATTTAAATTACGTCCTGGTTATTCAAAAGTTATTTTAAATAACCTAAAGGAAATAAACACCCTAGAATTGGGGATTTTAAGCTCAGATTTGGGTGCAGGTAGAAAGACCAAGGAAGATAGTATTAACTATGCTGTAGGCTTGGATTTGAACTTTAAAGAGGGGGATTATGTGCCTCCTGGAGAACCGCTCCTATTCATCCATCATGATGAGGAACTTTCAGAAGAATGGCTAAGGAGATTGGAAGCGGTTTATGAAATTGTAGATTATGAAGTAGCTAAATCTACTTTAATATATGAGAGGTTATAATGAAATTAAACAAATTTATTGATCACACATTACTAAAAGCAGATGCTTCTAAGGCACAAATCAAAAAGCA
The DNA here is from genome assembly GCA_964445145.1 of uncultured Peptoniphilaceae bacterium. Lineage (GTDB taxonomy): Bacteria > Bacillota > Clostridia > Tissierellales > Peptoniphilaceae > CAYUJY01. Next base: position 12,419 of record CAYUJY010000004.1, read on the forward strand.
TCTGCTTTTAGTAATGTGTGAACAATAAATTTGCGTATGCATAAATCCATCTTGGATTGAATTTGCAATTAATGAACTGAAGGGCTCCGATGTTGGAGTTTGTACTGTAATTGGATTTCCACTAGGTGCAATGACCACTGAAGCAAAGTCCTTTGAAGCTGCTGACGCCATTGAAAAAGGTGCTTCTGAAATAGATATGGTTTTGCATATTGGTAAATTAAAAGATGGTGACTACGAATATATTGTAAAAGACATAAAAGCTGTTAAGGATGCCTGTGGAGAAATTCCACTAAAAGTAATTATCGAAACTTGTTTACTCACAGATGAAGAAAAGGCAATTGCATCCAAGGCATGCATTGATGCTGGTGCAGATTTTGTAAAGACCAGTACTGGATTTTCCACCAGCGGAGCCACTATTGAAGATGTGGTGCTCATAAAAGAAATCGTCGGTGATAAGGCAAAAATAAAGGCAGCTGGTGGCGTGAGGTCCTATGAAGACCTGCTGGCTATGGTAGATGCGGGAGCGGATAGGATAGGTACCAGTTCTGGCGTAAAATTATTAGAGGGAAAAAGTTCTGATGGAGAATATTAAATACAATATAGTTGAAATTATAGATAAGAAAAAACGTTCCAATGAGCTTAGTAGGGAAGAAATTGATTTTGTAATAAATGGATTTGTTTCGGGGAATGTCAAGGATTACCAAATGAGCGCCCTTATGATGGCAATATTGATTAATGGTATGACAGACCGAGAAACTGGCGATTTAACCCAATCTATGATTTCAAGTGGAGATACCGTGGATTTGTCTCATATTTCTGGAATAAAAGTGGACAAGCATTCTACAGGTGGAGTTGGAGATAAGGTATCAATAGCATTGGTCCCACTTCTAGCAGCGTGTGGTCTAAAGGTTTCAAAAATGAGTGGACGAGGTTTGGGGCATACGGGTGGAACTCTAGATAAACTAGAATCCATTCCGGGACTTACCACTTCCTTGGATGAGGGTAAATTTGTGGAGCAGATTGAAAATGAAGGACTTGCTATAATTGGACAGACAGAGCGGTTAGTTCCTGCAGACAAGCTAATGTATGCACTGAGGGATGTAACATCGACAGTGGATTCTATTCCGCTAATCGCTTCATCCATTATGAGTAAAAAACTCGCTGCAGGTTCGGATACGATTTTGCTAGATGTAAAGTATGGAGTGGGAGCATTTATGCCAACCAAGGAATCTGCAGAGGAGCTCGCAAAAGCAATGGTTGCAATTGGAGCTCATGCAGGTAAGGACACTAGGGCTATTATCTCAAATATGAATCAACCCTTGGGTAGAGCCGTGGGTAATTCCTTGGAAGTTATCGAAGCCATAGAGACACTAAAGGGAAATGGTCCTGAGGATTTTCTCAGCCTATGCATTGAAGCAGGGGCGATAATTTTAAACCAAGCTGGAATTGCTAAAGACAAGGAGTTTGCTAAATCCCTGCTACTAAATACAATCAAGGACAAGTCAGCTCTCGAAAAACTACAACTGCTAATTTACGCCCAAGGCGGTGATATCCAAGTGATTGATGATTACAGCCTACTACCAAAAGCAAAAAATGTAACCGAAATTAGAGGTTACTCTGGATATATAAATTCAATAAATGCTTTGGAGATAGGTCTTCTAGCTTCCGATTTGGGAGCAGGTAGAAGGACCAAGGATGATATTGTAAATCCTACCGTTGGTATGATTTTAAATTATAAGGTGGGAGATTTTATTAATAAAGAGGATTCACTAATTACTGTACATCACGAAAGTGAGCTTTCCAAGGAATGGTTATCTCGTTTGGAAAAGGCGTACGAATTTGGGGATCAAGGTGTACTACCTGAGGATTTGATATATAAGATGCTTTAAAATCAAAGCAGACAATAATTTATTTAAATAAAGGAGGACATATGGATAAGATTAACATTAGGGAACTGGCAAAACAACATGAAGGTGAATTCGTAAGTATTTATCTTCCTACACACATCAGCAATCCCGAAAATCAACAAGACCGAATCCGTTTTAAAAATTTATTGACTAAGGCTGAGGTTGAACTTAAAGAAAGAAATAAAGTTGATGTGGAAAAATTTCTAAAGGATGCATGGAAGCTACAAAGCGATTTGACTTTTTGGAATGGTCCTATCGATGGTTTGGCTGTATTGATTAGCAAAGATGGACTGCTAACCTACAGAACCATGGGAACCATGCCTGAGAGAGTTGTTGTAGATGATAGATTCCATCTTCTTCCACTTTTAAACTACTATGAATTCATGGATGATTCCTATCTGTTGGATATTTCCAAAGATAGATTTAAACTTTTCCATGGAGGTAGACAAGGGATCCAAGAAGTGGAAATACCGGAGCTTATAAATAGATTTGATGAGCTTTTTGATGACAAGGATACTCAATCCTCTGTTAACCAAGGTACAGGTGGTGAAGGTGGTATCCATGGAAGAAGTACGGCTACGCAGATAGATGACAAGGAAACTGAAAAGTTCATGAGATATGTAGTGGCAGGAATGACTGATTTTCTCAAAGAAAAAGACGAGAGAATAATCTTGTTTGGCACGACAGAAAATGTGGCATACTTCACAAAATTAGCAGAAGGACACTTCAAAATTGCTAAAGTAATAGATAAGCCACTCAGCTCAATAAACCTTACAGAGGTATTCAACGAACTTAAAACTGCGATGCAACCTGATTATATTAAAACCATGGAAGAAAGATTAAATGTGCTTAATAACTCAATAGGTGAGGATAAGGGAACTGACAATCTATCCTTAATCGAAAAAGAAGCAGAAAATGGCAGAATAGAAACTCTATTTTTATCTTCTTACATTGATGGTGTTGATATTGAGAAACTAGATAAGCTGGTTTATGATGTATACGCTGCCAATGGTGAAGTTGTTTTAATCGATGAAAAGTTCCAAGAATTCCCAAAGGGAGCAGGAGCAGCATTTAGATATTAAATAATTGAGAAGCCGAAAATTTCGGCTTCTTTTTTGATATAATAGTGCTAAAAGAAGGAGTAGATACATTATGAATTATAAAAATTTAGATACACCAGCCCTATTAATAGACTACGACATTATGATTAATAACATAATAAAAATTCAAAACTATGCAAATAAATCTGGTGTTACTTTAAGACCCCATACCAAAACCCACAAGATGCCACGGGTTGCAAAACTCCAAGAAGAATATGGAGCGAAGGGAATAGCCGTAGCAAAGGTTGAAGAAGCGGAAGTTATGGCACAATTTGGACTTAAGGATATATTTATAGCAAACGAAATAGTTGGAATGAAAAAACTACATAGAATTGTAAAACTAGCTGAATGTGTGGATATATCCTTTGGAATCGACAGCATAGAGCAGTGCAAAATGATTGAAGAAGCATTTTCTCATGCCAATAAAAAAGCACAAGTTCTAGTAGAAATCGAGGTGGGCGAAAATCGCTCAGGTATAATTGAGAAAGAAGATTTCGTAGATTTACTAAACTATTTGAAAGCTTCTAAATATATTCATTTAAAGGGAGTATTTTCCCATGACGGCCATTCCTACAAGGCTGAAAATCTTGAAGCAGTAAGGGAGATTCACTTGGAATCCCAAAGGCGTACATTGGAATTTGCAGATTTAGCAAAAAGTGAGGGCTTCCCTATAGAAACTGTTTCCATAGGCTCAACCCCTTCCCTAATCAACGATTTTCAAATCCTAGAGGGAGTAACTGAAATAAGACCGGGGACATATGTCTTTATGGATTCATCCCAAGGTATAGCTTATGGCTCCTTAGAAATGAATGCTGCGACCATACTAACAACAGTAATCTCAAAACCTACGACGGAGCGAATTATTACAGACGTTGGGGCAAAGGGTCTTACGATGCAACGAAGGACTGTTGGAATTACAACAACTAAGGGACTGGGACTCATCAAAGATTTTCCAAACTCTCAAGTGGACAGCGTCTTCGATGAACATGCCATAATTTATGATGAGGAACTAAGCAATAAAATAAAAGTAGGAGATACCCTAGAAATTATCCCAAATCACATCTGTCCTGTAGTAAATCTCTACGACGAAGCACACTTCATTAGAAATGGTGAGGTAGTAGAAACTGTACGGATAGAGTGTAGAGGAAAAATGAGATAACAAAAAATCCCTCCTGTAGGAAAATTTTCCTTAGGAGGGATTTTTTATTTATTAATACCAACCTCTTAACTTCATCGCGTCGGCTACTACTTTGATTGAATACATATAGGCTGCTTCACGCATGGAAACATCTTCATGTTGTTGATATAGGTTCCAAATATTTTCAAAAGCTGTATTCATGGCTACCGCAGCTTCTTTAAGTACCTGTTCTTCAGTCCACTTATAGCCATATAGGTTTTGAACCCATTCGAAATAGGATACGGTAACTCCCCCTGCGTTGGTCAACACGTCAGGAGTGAGGAAAATTCCTCTTTCTTTAAGTATTTTGTCACCTTCAATGGTCGTAGGGCCATTTGCTGCTTCTAAAACAGCCTTTGCATTTACAATTTTTGCCACATCTGCATCTATTGCATTTTCCAGTGCAGCAGGAATTAATAAATCAACATTAAGACTCCAGAATTTATTCATGTCTATTACTTCAACACCTTCAAATTCACCCAGATTCTTATTTTCTTTTCTAAATTCCATCAACGCTAAAACATCTATACCATCTTCTTTAAAAATAGCAAACTGTTCACCCTTCGTATGTCCAGCAACTGCAACGACTTTTATTTCATTTTCTGCCAACAATTTGCATGTAAAGCTGCCTACATTTCCAAATCCTTGTACCGCTGCTGTAGCCTCGTTATTAGGTGTTCCTATTTTCTTTAAGTAGCTCTTTGCCACTTCTACAACCCCTAAACCTGTAGCTTCCGTTCTTCCCAAGGATCCTCCAAGGGGTATGGGTTTTCCAGTAATTACGCCTGGTTCTTGGTGTCCAGTTATTTTTTCAAACTCATCCACCATCCAAGCCATTACTTGTGCATTGGTGTTTACATCGGGTGCAGGTATATCAATTCTATCGCCAAGATATTTGTGTAGTTTTTGAATATATCCCCTAGCTAATCTCTCAAGTTCACCTTTGGATAGCTCGCTAGGATCCGCAGTAATTCCACCTTTCCCACCACCATATGGTATACCGACTATTCCACATTTGAAAGTCATCCAAATCGAAAGAGCCTTAACTTCATCTAAATCAACGCTAGGATGAAGTCTAATTCCACCCTTATATGGGCCTACCGCATCATTATGTTGGGAACGATAGCCCTTGAAAACTTTTATACTTCCATCATCCATCTTTACTGGGATACTAACTTCTAAAACTCGTTGTGGTTCCTTTAGTAGCTCGAAAACATCTTCTGAAAGTCCCAGCTTATCGACTGCTATTCTAATTTGCGTTTGAGCATTTTTTAGTACTTCTGACATAATGCATACCTCCAAATTTTCTTTTTACTATAGCATTCCAAAAAACATAAATATTACCTGTGGCATAAATACCAAGAATATTGTAGCAATTGGTTGTGTAGCTGCATAATAGGATGATACTCTCTCATCCTTGGTAACTTCTAAGAGTGCTCCCAGTGAAGGTGCACTCGTCATGGAACCAGTAGTAGTTCCCAGAGCTACAAACAATGGCAATTTAAATACATAATATGCCATTAAGAAGCTGATTACAGTAGTTACGAAGGTTTGAAGTGCACCTATGAAAAATAACTTCATTCCATATTCGCCAATAACTTCCACAAATCCTGCTCCAGCGTTAACCCCTGACCTCATTAAAAAGAATGCAAGTCCCAAGTCCCTAACTAATTGTAACTTCGACTTGTCGTAAGTAAAGTTTATAGGTCCAATGCTCCCGAAATGTCCTAGTAAAATGCCGGCTATTATCGCTCCGCCACCACTTCCCAATGAGATCACTATAGAATCTCCTACTGGAACTTTTATTCCCCCAATAAATACTCCAATAATTATTGCAACTGCCACACCAAAATATGTAACAATTAATGCACCACATGAAAGGCT
>CAYUJY010000004.1:18496-24518 GCA_964445145.1 uncultured Peptoniphilaceae bacterium
CAATCCGTGCGGTTCAAAATTCATCAATGCACCCTTTGCTTTCTTATCAGCAGCACCCTTAGATTCAGGCACAGTCAACTTTTCGTTTTCTGCATCAACATTAACTTTTAAAAATTTTGGAACAAGTTGTACGAATAACACTACTCCCAGTACACCAAAAGGATATGCAATCCCGTATCCTACACCTGGAAGTGCAGACTCAGTCAAGCTCGTAACACTTCCTAACATAGCTGTAGATGTTAAAGCTCCAGTTCCCAGTCCCAGTGACAATTCAATTGGAATATCAAATGCTACTGATGTTATTGAAATCATTATACCACCAACGATACAAGTCAATATAGCAATCAACAAAAATTTAATACCATTTTTCTTTATGTTGCTAAAGAATGTGCTTCCAGCCATTAAACCAATAGGTGCTAAAAATAAAACCAACCCTATGGTTCCGATAACCGCAGGTATCTCATAGCCAAAATGCCCAAAGAATAAGGAAATAATTAATATTGCCGATGCACCGAATTTTACACCAAAAAAGTTGATGTAGCCAACAAGATATCCAAGCGCCATAATCAAAAACATTACCATTAACGTGCTCATAAAATATGTACCTCCTATAATTTGATTATTAATCAATCCAATAGTCGTGAGTCTATTGAAATTAGATTTACAATTACTAAAATATGTAAGATGAATTTTTGTTAATTATTTAGTATACTATATGTATTAATTGTATTATGTATGTACAATTATTGAAAACAGGTTTTTTTTAGTAGTACTACAAGTAACAACTTGTAGTGGAAACGTTATCTCAACATATAGTCGCATTACTGAGCAAAAGGAGGTCATTATATGCAGGATAGTTATGAAATGTTCCTATTGGTAGCTGAAGAGCTCAACTTTACAAAGGCTGCGGAAAAAGCTTATGTTACACAACAAACGGCTAGTTATCATATTAACGCATTGGAGAAAGAACACAACATTATACTTTTTGATCGTAAGCCTACCTTATCCCTCACAGATGCAGGTAAATTATTCTATGATAATATAAAAAATATTAAGGCTATGGAAATTTCTTTAAGTCAACAGATTTCAGAAATACGTGGTGAAACCGTAGGAGAATTGCGCATAGGTATAAATACCGTTAGAGCTAGGATACTATTGCCAAAGATACTTGCTCAATATTTAGAAAAGTATCCCAAGGTAAAGACGTCCTTTTATATAAGCGATACATGGGTTTTATCGGAAATGCTGAAGGATAACAGAATCGATTTATTTATTGGTGTTGAAACTGAGTCCAACAAAGCACTTAATAGGATAAAGATATATGATGAGGACATTTATTTTATTGCAACCAGAGAATTTTTAATAAATAAAGCCAACATTCCAAACGACAAAATAGATTGTTACCTAGAAGATGGCATTAGCTTAATGAGCTTAAACAATGTGCCTACTATTAGAAATCTTGATGGGTGTTCCTTTAACTTTATAATCGATAGAAACATAAAAAAATATGACATCCAATTACCAGAAGTCATAAATACCAGTGACTATGATATGCAAATTGAATTTACAGGAAATAGCCTAACAGGCGCATTTTGTCCTACTATGATATTAAGTCGCGTATTTGAATATAATATAATTAACCATTCAGACAAAGAAATATTGATCTTCAAAATTAATGAAATCGTCGATAAGTTACGAATAGACATCGTAACTTCGGCGATAGTTCCTGCACCAAAATATTTGGAAGTATTTATACAACATTTTATTGAAGAGGCAGATAATAAATATTCGTTCTTAGAAGAAAAGATGGGTAGATTTATAAAGATAGCAAATTAGTATAATAACAAACATAAAGAAAGAGTAAGCAAAATTTTTGCTTACTCTTTTACTTTCTATTCTTTAGAATTTCTATTTACTCCTACAGCGGTTTTTATCACTATTGAACATTGTAGTAAAGTTCAGCCCAAGTCTCATCGTCGCCATTTACACTCCATTTTTTAAATTGACTATTTTTTGCATAAAGCTCGAATACATATTTAACTCCCTTGTTAAATGCTTCGCCTTGATATATGGTTTCGCTGCCATCATATTTAAAGTCAATTTTTTGTACAAATGTGTTACTTTGACCCGATTGGGATTTTACCAGTGATGCTGCTTGGTCCATGGTTATAAAGGAAGATAGCTCATGGGAGAAATCGTCCCATTTATTATCATTTCCCACATCCCACTTTTTCATTTCCCTAGTTCTAGCATTGATTTCAAATACGACCTTATAACCATCCTTAAGCGCCTCGCCCTTATAAAGTGGATTAGTTTCGTTATAGGTGTATTCTATTTTTTCAACAATACCACCAAATCTATCAATTACCATTTTTCTTGCGTCTGCTGCTGATAATCGCTCACTTGTGGAGCCTTGAGCTGGCTTAGTACTTGGTGAATCATAGCCTGTGCCTATGACCACTGTCCAGTTTTTCTGGTCCCAATCTACATTTTTTCCAAATCTTTCTGCAACGTCCCTTACGGGTATAAAGGTTCTCGAATCTTTAAGCTGTGGTTCTTTGTACAGAGTTGTATTTTTTCCGTTGTGGGTTGCACTCTTAGATCCAATCACCATGATAATTTTTTCTGGTCCCTTTGAAAGGATTACAGTTCTTGTACTGTCAATCCATTCAACATCATATCCAAGGGCTTCAGCTACAAATCTTATTGGAACCAGTGTACGGCTATCCTCGATATATGGCTTTGAGTCAGTTGTGACGTACTTCCCATCCACCCAAAGCTTTATGTCGTCATCCGCCTTCGCTACAGTAGGCATCATTCCCATTACTAACGCGAGGGCAAGTCCCAATATTAATTTCTTATTCATAATTTACCTCCTCGTAAAATATATTTTAGATAATTTTGTACTATCATATATATAAACATTTATAAGTGTAAACTATTGCATAGTAAATTAATTATTTATAGAAATATGCTTTTTATCAACAACCAAATTCCATATAGTATGAGAAAATGTACTGGATAGAACCAATATAGCCACCTTCCCGTTGACATTCCCTTTTCTCCGTTGTACTTTTGTATTGGGATTAGCGCTAGAGGTCCCGTTATCTCCCAGGAAGTTGCAATTCCCATGGATATGTTCCTAGCGAAGTCATTGCCCTTCGTGACGTAGAAAAGATACACAAATAGCACGCCAAAATAGTAATAGTCACTTTTTATTATGGTTGCAAGTGCCCCAGCCAGTGCAAATATAATTATTGTGAGTATGTGATTGTTTCTAGCTAATTTTTCACTCCAAAATATACATAATAATCCTATTAACAAATTCCAAATCACATTATTGTAACCCCAATAAAAGGGAGTTTCATATAGTGCTAAATCGAAGGGGATTTCCGAAACCAACGCAAATATTAAAAGTCTAAAAATATATTTTTTAATATCTCTCGTTTTTAAATAGCCCTCGACTATATTGAAACAAAATATTGGAAACGCAATTCTACCTATCAGTCTAAGTCCCATATAGAATATTCTTAAGGATTCATAACTTATGGGTAGATTAAGCATATGGTAATTTTGTAATAATCTAATCACAATAATAGCACCTATGTGGTCTATTAACATCGTCACATAGGCTATTATTTTTAATTCCCTCATCGTGAGGGTTTTCTTAAATAGGTTTTCCATATTATCTCCTCAATAGCCTTGAAAGTACGGGTCTTTCCACATCTATAGCATGGACTGGGCACACTTCATGGCAGCAAAAACAACTGATACATTTATCCTCGTCGTATTCTGGAAGTCCATTTTTATCAAAAGTTATAATTTCTGGCGGACAAGCTCGTCCACAATCCCTGCATTTTATACACTTGCTGTGAATAAATATTATTTTTGGTTTTAATCTGCTAATGATAAATCTCTCCACAGACTTCGGCAAACCCTTTGGTAAAAATGTTACAGGGGTCCCTTTAGGTAGTTTAAATTCCATCGGAGAAACTGTATCTCCTATAATCTCCACTTTATCTACTAGCTTTCTATCCCTGGCTAACTTTACTGTCTCCACAAGTTCCTCAGAAATTCCCATAATTTGTAGTGCAACAACATCCATGGCATAGGGATTGTAAGAACCCATTATTACATTTCTATCAATTGGAGTGCCGCTTGAAGGACCATCACCTTCCATACCGACAATCGCATCCATTAGGTTAAAGCTAGGCTTTACAAGCTCCACAATGTCTATTAAATGTTGTCCAAAGGATTTAGGCGACTGTAGTCTAAAATGATAATTAGCCTTCGTAAGTCCTACTATTGCACCAAACATATTCTTCACTGCACCAGTATAGGTCATCATCGTATGGGTTTTTAGCTTCGGAAGATTTATGATATAATCCACCTCTCGAAGTAGTGAAATCACTTCAAAATCCTTAATAGCAAGGGACTGTTCTCCCCTAATAATTTCAGACCTCACGTCGTAATTTAATTCTGCGCCACTTCCTTCCAAGCCATCAACTAGACCACATTCTTTGTAAATCTTCTTTAGCATATATGGAGTGAAGGGACCTGCAGGACTATCTCCTACTATTACTTTTATATCCCGTTCTACAAGGTATTCTGCCACAGCCCTCACAAATACCGGATGTGTGGTGACGGCGCGGTCAGGGTGGGAGCCCCGGAGTAAATTTACTTTTAGGAAAGCTGTACTACCAGGAATCAGATTTTCTTCAAATCCTGACTCTCTAAAAATTTTTGATACTATTTGCTTTATTTCATCCCCATTATAAGAGGATTGCTTATATATAAATACTTTATCCATAAAATTATTATACACCAAATTAGAGAAACCTAATCATATAATAAAGAGTCCAAATATGTTAAAATTAATATACAATTTAAAGAGAGGTAATTATGTTTTTAATATTTGGAGTAACAGAAAAACAAAAAGATATAGAATTTAGTCAATTTCATACCTGCAGTATATGCGGCTCATACAGCAATTTTGAAGTTTATCAAACCTATACTGCCTTTAGCTTATTTTTTATCCCCATCATTAAATGGAATAGGAAGTATTATGTAAAAGCTAGATGCTGTGGAAGTCTCTATACCATAGATGAGAGTTTAGGTAGAGATATTGAAAATGGAATAAAGAGAGAGATACAACCATCGGAGCTTCAGCTTATCCAAGGCAATTACAGGCGAGAAAAAAGATGTAGAAGCTGCGGCTATATGGTGGATCCCGATTATGATTATTGCCCTAAATGCGGTAATCCTATGTAGATATAAAAAAACAAACTGACAATTTTAGTCAGTTTGTTTTAATTTAATCTATCCCAATAATCTAGGGCCGATAAAGCCCCATATTATTATCCAAGCCCAAACGAATGCTACAGATATCCACAGCGCTCGAAGTCCATCCTTCGTATTTTCTGACCTAGCAGTTCCCATTTGTCCTGCGAAGTTTGTCGTAGGATACATGGAGCCAGTAAGTCTCGTAGCAGCCAGTATAGCTGTTGCAAATACAGACATAGGGAGTCCAACGTCATTTGCCAATCCACCAAACATATCTGCAATAATCTTTATTTCCGCCACCGCTGCTGCTTCAATTCCAAAGCCTCCAACTATACATGCAGTTATGTAGACGCCAAATGCTCCAGCTTGTCTAGCTAAACCACCCAACATATTTCCTAGGGCTTCGAAGCCTCCACCTGCAGTAACGAGTGTCAAGAGTACTTCTATAGTTATAAAAACTAAAAACATATTAAATTGTGTTGCCATACCCGTAGCCATGAACGATACAGCTTTGTCGATTTCAATTTTATTGAAAGCTGCAACCACAGTTGCAAGGAGTATCATTACGATAAGAGCATAATTGGTTCCTTGTTTACTGATTACACCGTATGCAACCAGCGCCACAAAGGATATCAAAAACGCAATAGTTGTGCGCTTTTCCTTTGGCTCAATCACGTAGGACTCCATTTTTTCCATATCCTCGGTAAATTTATATTGTTCTTTACCTGCTAACTCTTTT
>CAYUJY010000004.1:24528-27690 GCA_964445145.1 uncultured Peptoniphilaceae bacterium
GGAGAAAGGTAATGCTGCATATGCCATGAGCTGAACGTAGCTTAAGCCAGTAACCTCCATAGTTATCAAAGTTACACCAGTCAGTGGTCCCAATATTAATCCCACTTCCCCTGCTACCTTAAATAGTACTCCAACAACCGTAGGACTGACCCCCAAGGAAGCCATAATTGGTATAATTATAGGAGCTATAATTGCATTTCCTCCACCCAGTGTTCCTAACATTCCACATATTAAAATTGACGAAATAATTAGTGCAATCTTTGCCTTAGCTTGTGTATTTACACCCAAGCTTTTTACGATTAAGTGTACCAATGTGTGGGTTACCTTCGTTTCCGTCATCAAAACCCCAAGCCCCGCACCCGTCATGATTATCAAACCAATCATAACCGTTGTAGAGCCCATGGCCGTTTGGAATACCTTGGCGAGCGTCTTTAAGTCGATACCCATAAGTATAGCCGCAACTGCTATCCCAGCAATCAGTCCCGAAACGTTATTCTTGCCTCTAAATGCCATCACGATGTAGATTATTAGCGGAATTAACGCCAATAATGACGGTACCTTCACCAATGCCCACCTTCCAAATTCCAGTTCCATAATTCCTCCTTAGATTTAATATTTATAATTTATCTTTCGGTTGATCTAATAATTTTTCCCGCTTTAATGTTACTGTAGTCTCCGTTTTTAATAGTAGGATTTCCCGCGACAAAAACGTGATGAAGTCCTATGGGTTTTACAGGTGAATGTGCAAATGTTGCAGTATCTTGTATGGTGTTTTTATCAAAAACTGTAATATCTGCAATATTTCCAACCTTCAACGTACCCCTGTCATTGAGTTTTAAGATTTCTGATGGAAGCCCGGAGATTTTATAGATTGCATCCTCCAGAGGCATCATATTGTATTCCCTCACCATCTTTAAAAACTTAGGAAAAGTACCAAAGTTTCTCGGATGAGGATTGTAATTTATGTTATATCCAAAGTCAGAGCCGTCTGAACCTATGGATATATATGGTTTTTTCATAATTTCTAATATGTCATCCATATCCATGGAGAAATAAACCGCTGCAACAGCCCCCTTACATTCAAGTAGTAGCCTTATCACTGTCTCCGCAGGGCGAACTTTCATAGCTTTTGCAATCTCGCCAATATACTTCCCTTCAACGGATGGGATAGCACCATTGGTGGAAGAAATCAAAACCTTGTCTGGTCCGCCTCTCTTTTCCAAATTTGAATTGATGGCTGAAATTAACTTTAGGGATCTTTCCTCTAAATTTTTGAGCATAGCTGCATTTCCACCGTCCATTGCCCATCCAGGTAGTAGCGCTGCCAATCCTGTAGCACTGGCATCATATGGATATTGGTCGCAGGTTATCGTAGCACCTTGTTTAATTGCATCCTCAATTTTACTTAGTAGCTCCTTTGATTTACCCCACTGGTCCTTACCCATCAATTTGAGATGTGAAATGTGCATATGAACCTTTGATTTTAATGCAACTTCAATCATTTCATCTACGGATTGAAAAACCAAATCCCCTTCATTTCTCATATGGGTGGTCATAATGCCGTTATTTTCTTTCACAACCTTTGCAAGTTCCACAATTTCTTCGATTTTACCGTAGCTACTAGGCGGATATATAAGACCCAAGCTCATGCCGAATGCCCCTGATTTAAGCTCGCTGTCCAGCAAATCTTTCATAGCTTCCATTTCATCGTCTGTAGGCTTTCTGTCATCAAATCCCATAACAACAGCCCTCAAAGTTCCATGTCCAACCAACAAACCAGTATTTATTACCTGTTCAATTTTGCTCGTAGCAATTAAATAATCATCCATACGATACAAATCAACTTCAGAATCATCGGGTAGTATTTCAACGGTCCGTTCAAAAAATGACCTAATCTCATCCTTTCTTTCTGGCGTCGACGGAATCAAAGATATTCCACAGTTACCTCCAATTTGGAGTGTGACTCCTTGATTAATCATACTGTCCCCGCTACTCTTGTTCAGTGGACATGCATCCGAATGCGTGTGTAGGTCAATGAATCCTGGTGAAATAACCAAATCTGTGCAATCTAGAATTTCTTTTCCTTCTAGGTTTTCGTCTTTAGAAATTGCTTCTATTTTTTTTCCAGAGATAGCAATAGAACCCACAAATGGTTTTTTACCAGTACCATCAACAATTGTACCGTTTCTTAAAATAAAGTCGTACATAATGCTCCCCCTTTGCCAAATCACAATCCATACAATTTGTTATATCAAAGCTATTTCGTACTATTAATTTAAGTATAATGTAAAACGCTCATTGTAGCAAATATTATGATTGGGAAATCCACCAATACTTACGAATAAATTACATACAAAAAAACTTTGGATTTCTCCAAAGCTCGTTGTAATTTCCAATATTAATTAGATAAGTCTTGAGTAAAACTCAACTACTAATTGGTCGTTAATTTCTATCGGCACTTCTTCTCTTTCTGGATATCTAACTAGAGAACCCTTGAAGTTTTCGTCCTTTGAAAGGTATGGATAACTTGAAAGATAAGCGGTTTGATAGTTGTCTTTAAATACATCATTTTTTGCAGACTTTTCTTTAAGCTCAATAGATTGTCCTGGAGCAACTTGGAATGAAGGAATATCAACTTTCTTTCCATCTACCAAAATATGTCCGTGAACTACCATTTGTCTTGCTTGTCTGATTGAAGAAGCAAATCCTAATCTGTAAACTAGGTTGTCTAGTCTAACTTCCAATTGTCTAATTAGGAAAGAACCTGTTGGTTCCTTTGATTTAAGAGCCTTTTCAACGTATTTTCTAAATTGCTTTTCCATTACGTTGTAGTATTCTCTAAGTCTTTGCTTTTCTAATAATTGCATCCCGTATTCCGTAAGCTTTTTGTCTGCTCTGGATTGGCCTTTGCCCATCCTCTTATTGGCTTTCGGGAGACCATAAACGTTCAGTCCTAGTCTTCTAACTTGTTTGAATCTAGGTTTTTTCATTCTTGCCATGTAAAAACATCCCCTTATTATTATTTGCCGCGATAATAAATACCATTCCCTATAATATAACAGAGTCTCAACTTTGTAAAGCACAATTTACTTTATTATTGTTAATTTTATCATCCGCAAATGATATTGTCCTAGTATATCCGCAAGTGATTTTGTCCTATCA
>CAYUJY010000005.1:0-10243 GCA_964445145.1 uncultured Peptoniphilaceae bacterium
TAGAAATAGTAACACTAATGTTCTGTGTGTCCATCTCCCTTAACAATGTGGTTTGTTGAGCTTCAATTAATAGGTCATGTGTAACTAAGCTAACTGTTGACTCAGCGAAAGTATTTCCTACACTTCCAAATACTAATAATAATGCCAATAACAAAATACTAAACTTCTTCATTCTTTTTCTTTCCTCCATAAATGCTGTCATTTTTGTGTATACTTAAAATTTTCCCATCCCGTATTTCTACTATACGCTCTGCATATGCAGCTGTTTCTGCGTCATGGGTTACAATAATTAGGGTTTGTTCATGCTCGTAAGCCATTCCAATAATCATATTCATGATTTCTAAGGAAGTTTTCGTATCCAGGTTACCCGTAGGCTCATCGGCAAATACTAGTTTTGGTTGGTCTACGAAGGCTCTTGCGATACTTACACGTTGTTGCTGACCTCCGGACATTTCAGATGGTCTATGACTCATTCTATCGCCCAAGCCGACATCCTTTAGAATTTTAGCAGACATTTTTTTCCTTTTGGCAGGGGGTACTCCTTTGAATATGAGTCCCAATTCTACATTTTCCATTGCTGTAAGTGTGGGTATTAGGTTGTAGGATTGGAATACAAAGCCAACATTTAGCTGTCTAAATTTTGTTATGCTCTGTTCAGATAAATTATCAGTACGGATTCCACCTATGTAAATTTCTCCCTTTGTAGGTTTATCTAATCCTGCAATCATGTTGAGCAATGTAGATTTCCCGCTACCAGAGGTACCCAGTAAACATAATATTTCATTTTTATAAATGTCCAAATCTATCCCGTTTAATGCATAGACTTTTTCGTTTCCCATCTTATAGATTCTTTTTAAGTTCCTTATTTTGATAAAGGGCTCCACAGTCCACCTCCATTGTTTAAAGTATATCAAATAGTGCAGATAAAAGGTTACAATTTTTTGTAATAAGGTTACAAAAACCTTAAGAAAATCTAAAGACTTTCCTAATTGCTGTTAAAATTAGGTTAAAAATATGTTTAAAATTTGTAAGTTATGTATTAAGATAAGATAGGGTGATATATATATGAAAATTAAAATTTATTCCGATATAGCATGTCCATTTTGTTATGTTGGAAAAAAGAGATTATTTAGAGTTTTAAAAGAAAAATACAGTGACTTGGATGTCGAAATAGAGTATGCACCGTTCCAGTTAAATCCTTATTTACCTGAAGTAGCTTCTGGTGAATATATAGAAGGATTGATGAAGAATTATGGAGTGGATAGAGCAGGTGCTCAGGCCATGTTTGACAGGACAAACTCTTTTGCTGCTGTGGAGGGAATAGTTATGAATTTTGAAGATATTGTAAACGTGAATACCTTCAATGCACATAGACTAATTACCTATGCTCAATCATTGGGAAATGTAAATGAACTATATGACAATTTAATGGATGCTTATTTTGTTGAAGGAAAAAACGTGGCTGATATTGATCAATTGATTGAACTAGGAGTAGCTTCTGGTCTAGATAGGGAAGAATTAGTAGCGGTTATGAATTCAGATAAATTTGTGCAAGAGACTAGAACGAATCTTATTATTTCACAAAATTCTGGTGTTAGGAGCGTGCCATTATTTGTTTTCGATGACCATTACAGTATTAGCGGTGCACAACCTGACGAAGCTTTTATAGATGTCATCAACGCATCTATATCGGAGTAGTAATGAAATACAAGATGGTTGTCTCAGATTTGGATGCTACTTTGTTAAGGACAAACAAAACCATATCTGAAGAAAATATTGACGCTATAAGACGAGCGAGTAAAAAAGGAGTTATATTTGTAATTGCCACTGGCAGAATTTTAAGGTCTGCCAGTGTTTATGCTGACATTTTGGGGATAAATTCACCTGTGGCAGCATGTAATGGAGCTGTGTTGGTGGATTCAAACAAGAATATTCTATTGGATGAATATCTTTCCTTCGACCAAATAAAATCCATATCAGAAATAGCTGAAAAATATGGCCAATACTATCATTTTTATGACAAAAGTAATATTTATACTAGGTTCGATACCACTCGTTTTGATAAGTATTATAATTCTGGCGCTAATCATAGCTCAGAAAATGTTAGTTTAAAAAAGATATATAAGGACGTCAAGGAATTACACAACGGTGATTTACAGTTGTATAAAGCACTTTTTATATCATTGGACAACGAGGTTTTGGAGAAGGTGGAGAGGGATTTTAATTATTATACTAACTTAAGTATAACTAGCTCCTCCAGAAACAACGTAGAAGTCAATAAGCGTGGTGTAAGCAAGGGTAATGCTATTAAAATGTTAGCGGAATCTTATGGTATAAATCGTGATGAAATAATAGCCATAGGAGATAATAGAAACGACCAATCAATGATAGAATATGCAGGTTTAGGTGTCGCCGTTGACAATGCCAGTGAGGATACAAAATCCATAGCTGACATAGTTACCGTTTCCAATGAAGACAACGCCATTGCAAAAATAATAGAGGAGTTTGTTATCTAATGCTTAATATTGTTTTTGTAGAACCTGAAATTCCTTTTAATACCGGCGCATTGGCACGAACCTGTGCCCTTACAAAGACTACATTTCATATCGTTAAGCCTACGGGTTTTTCCATGGATGAGTCAAAGGTTAAGCGTGCTGGTTTAGATTACTGGGAGATTTCTAGAATTGAATTTTATGAGTCATTTATGGAATTATTTAATAAATATAAGGACGTAGGGAATTTTTATTTTGCAACGACGAAAACTAAAAAAAGGTATACGGACGTGAAATACAAGGATAATGATTTTATAGTTTTTGGAAAAGAAACAAAGGGATTATCCGCAGAAATTCTTTCCCTTATACCAGAGAACAATATTAGAATTCCCATGCTTAAGGATTATGGTAGAAGCCTTAATCTGGCAAATAGTGCGAATATAATTTTGTTCGAAGCGTTGAGACAATTAGATTTTCTGGATCTTAATTAGGAGGGGTTATGGATATTATTATTACTACCATGGGTGGATTAGGTCTATTCATCTTTGGTATGAACATGATGGGAAGTGCGCTACAAAAAGCTGCAGGGTCTAAGTTAAGGGATATTCTAGCCCTACTTACCAAGAATAGATTCCTAGGTATTCTAGTTGGTACACTAGTTACTATGGTTATTCAAAGCTCCAGTGCAACTACCGTTATGGTAATTGGTTTCGTTAATGCAGGACTTATGAATTTAAGCCAAGCTATAGGGGTAATAATGGGTGCAAATATCGGTACCACAGTTACTTCACAAATTATAGCCTTTAAGTTGACTGACTATGCTCCCGTAGCTATAGCAGTTGGCGTGGCGATGAATCTCATATTTAAGTCAAAGAAGAAAAAGGATCTATCCGAGATTGTAATAGGATTTGGTTTGTTATTCGTTGGTATGAATATGATGGGTGATGGACTTAAACCTCTATCAGCTAATCCAATTTTTATGGAAATAATGAGCAAGCTGGAAAATCCTGTTCTTGCGATGTTTACTGGATTTGCATTAACAACCTTGGTACAATCTTCAAGTGCATCTATCGGTATATTACAAGCACTAGCTGCACAAAATTTAGTTTCTATTAATATTGCATTTCCGATTCTTTTTGGAGAAAATATTGGTACGACTACAACGGCTTTAATTTCAAGTATAGGTGCCAACAAAAATGCAAAGCGTGCTGCACTTATGCACTTTTTCTTTAATGTCTTTGGGACATTGATATTTATGTTAGCTTTGCAGTATCCAATACAGGAATTCGTAGTACGTGCATCACCATTTAATGTACAAAGGCAGATTGCAAATGCACACACCTTATTTAATCTAATAAATGTAGTTATACAAGCACCATTTGCTGGGTATCTTGTAAAACTGGTGAAGATAATAATTCCAGGGGAGGAAATGTTATATGAAACTTCATCTAAATATATAGACAAGAGGATGATAGGTACTCCTTCCATAGCAACGTCACAAATACTTAAGGAGTTGGAGCGAATGTTCACCGTTGCTAAGGACAATCTGATACTATCCAATGACATGCTGGTTCAACGAAAATATGACTTAAAGGATAAGATTGATGAAAATGAAAAGATAATCAATGCACTTACGAATGAAATTAGTGAATTTGTCGTGGAACTGAGTAAGCAGGAAATTTCAGAAGAACAAAATACATTAAACAATATATTTATTTATAGTTTAAATGATATTGAGAGAATTGGGGACCATGTTGTAAATATCTCTGAAACTGCTCAGTATTGTCAGGATAACAATGTACTTTTTAGCGAGGATGGTACAAAGGAACTACAAACCATATTCGACTTGGCTATAGAGAATATTAATATAACAAAAGAAGCATTTGGTACCTTCGATGTTCATCTGGCCAGCCAGGTTTATGAAATTGAAGAAAATATAGATAGGCTAGAAAAGCAGTATAAGGACACGCACATAAAACGATTATCTTCTGGAATTTGTGATAGTGGTTCAGGTGTTATGTTCCTAGATGCAATAAGCAATCTAGAGAGAGTGTCCGATCACTGTACTAACATTGCCAACTACATTTTGGAAAACAGTAATATACGCATCCATATATAGCTTTTAAATTATGCAAATGTGGGTATAGAATGTATATTGAGGAGGGATTAATATGTATGATGTAATCATTATCGGAGCAGGACCTGCAGGTTTGAGTGCGGGCTTATATTCTGCCAGAGCAAAAATGAAAACACTTTTGATAGAAAAGCTAGTAGATGGTGGTCAAATAGTTGGTACAGCAGATATAGAAAATTATCCAGGCGCTCCAGCAGAATCTACAGGCGTATCACTTATTGAAAGAATGACAGAGCAGGTAAAGGAATTTGGCGTTGAAAGAAAATATGCTGATGTAGTAAGTGTAGACTTAAATTCAAATCCAAAAAAAGTCGTCACAGACGATGGAGAATTTGAAGCGCATGCTATAATAATAGCAACGGGTGCAAAGCCTAGAAAGATAGGTTGTGAAGGAGAAGAGAAATTCTCTGGTAGAGGAATTTCTTACTGTGCAACGTGTGATGGACCATTCTCAGAAGGTTTACATGCGTATGTTGTAGGTGGTGGAGATGCTGCGGTAGAAGAAGCAATATTCGTTGCAAAATTTGCCGACAAGGTAACCCTGGTACACAGAAGAGATGAATTAAAAGCAGCAAAATCTATTCAAGAAAAAGCCTTCAATCATGAAAAACTAGATTTCCTATGGAACACTGAAATCATTGAGGTTAAAGGTGAAAAATTAATATCTTCAATCGTAATGAGAAATACAGTTACGGGTGAAGTTACAGAAGTATTCCCTGAAGAGGGCAATATAACAATTCCAATTTTCGTATTTATCGGCTATTTGCCAAATACTGAAGCTTTTAAGGATCAGTTGAATTTAGCTCCTGGAGGATATATCCAGACTAACGAGGATATGGAAACGGAAATACCTGGTGTCTATGCGGCAGGTGATGTTAGAGTTAAATCCCTAAGGCAGGTAGTAACTGCTACTGCGGATGGAGCTATAGCTTCAGTAACTGCTGAGAAGTATATAGATAATTTGTAAAATTTAGTATGTCAGAGTAGATATAAAGCGTTAAGTGCCTACGGATGGGAGGTTGCCGTTGGACGAAGGGATTTTCCTGCGTTTTTATATCGCATCCACTGCCACATAAAGTCCTACTTTATGAGGCAATTGTAAAGGAGGATTTTTTTATGGGTATTAGAAAAATGCGCACTAAAGATTTAGTGCTGGTGAGCATGATCCTTGCTATGCAAATTGTCATGACAAGATTCTTGTCTATTCAAACGCCTTTAGTTAGAATAGGTTTCTCATTCATAGCTGTGGCATTAAATGCTGCACTATATGGGCCATGGGTTGCAGGGATTACAGGTATTTTAGCAGATTTGATTGGAATGATGTTGTTTCCTGCGGGGGCTTATTTCCCAGGGTTTACGTTAACAGCATTTCTTTCAGGATTTATTTATGGGATATTCCTTTATAGGGATAAAATCGAGTTAAAGCATGTTATTGCAGGTACTATACTTGTAAGCTTAATTTGTAACTTGGGATTAAATACCCTTTGGTTAAGCATGATTCAAGGTAAAGCATGGATTGTTCTTCTTCCACCTAGGGTTATGAAGGAAGTAGTATTAATAATTGTAAAAATTATTACGATTAATCTTATAATTCCTAGGGCAGTTACTGAAATTAGGAAGAGAAATTATTAGAATAATAAAAGAGGTAATTTATATTGGATAAAATAATGGGTTCCTTTTATAAGGGATTAGGCAAAATTGTAGAACTCATAACAACTGGATTAATTTTTGTATTGGAGTTAATTGTAAACTTAATAGACAATATCAAAAAGGTATTTGCCATGTTCGGTTTTCTTATAATATTTGCAATTTTAAACCCTTATATTATGATTTTATTTTTATCCAACAGATATGTTCTCATTTTGATGTTGGTTCTATTCGTTGTTCCCATGCTAGGTAAAGGGTTAATAAGCTATTTAAAGTACCTACAGTTTATGGTGACGGAATTTTTCTATGATAGGGCAGATTATCATATACTTGGAAAGAAAAGTCAATATACATCCATGGGAGACTATGGAAGAAAATATACCCAAGATAGACAAAGGGAAGCTCAGGAAGCACAAAGGCGTGCAGAGGAGGCATCCAGACGTCGAGCTTATCAACAACAACAGCAATGGGAGGAAGTATTTAGACAGTTCTACGAACAACAAAGTAGAGGCGGAGGTTATTATCGGGACACCCGAGGACAGGGACCTGGTTATGGACCATATGGTGGAGGAACAACTTATGTGGACCCCACAAACTCATTCATTAACAAATATGAGGAAAGCCTTAAAGTTTTAGGACTACCAATTACTACGGACAAATATGAAATAAAGCTGGCATACAGAAAGATGGCAAAAAAATACCATCCAGATGTTAACAAATCTCCAGATGCCACTGCAATGTTTCAAAAAGTCAATGATGCAAATGAATTTTTATCAGATGCAAATATCGAAAGATACAAAAGTTTAAAACGAGCAAGTTAAAGCACCCGCGAGGGTGCTTTTATAATTCCAATATTTTATACGAATATGGTCTTTAGTTCGATATATTCTTCTAAACCATAAATTCCACCTTCTCTACCTATTCCCGATTGTTTAAATCCTCCAAACGGAGCTAGTTGAGTATTAGGTTTATTGTTGATTTGTATTTGTCCCGTCCTAAGTTTCTTTGAAACTTCCATGGCTTTATCGATAGGACCAAATACCATTCCTGAAAGACCATAAATGGAGTCGTTGGCAATTTCAATTGCCTCTTCTACCGTATCATAATAAATAACCGACAGTACAGGTCCAAATATTTCTTCTTGTGCAATATCCAAGTCATTTGTTACTTCTGTAAATATTGTTGGAGGGAAGTAATATCCATCCTTATTAATAAAATCCCCTTGGAACAATAAGCTTGCTTCTTTCTTTCCAGATTCCACATATTTGCTCACTTTGTTAAATTGCGTTTCAGACTGCAGTGGTCCTACCTGGACGCCTTCTTCAGCGGGGTCACCAAATACATAATTCTGGGACAATTCAATTAAAAGTTCCTCAATTTCTTTTTTATCTTTTCGTGGAGCAAGCAGTCTAGTTTTTGCTGAGCAACTTTGTCCAACATTTAAATACACTGTGTTTAGTATTCCCCTTAAGGCATCCTTGTAGTCCGCTCCTTCTAAAAGTATGCCGGCAGACTTTCCACCTAGTTCAAGGGCAACTCTCTTTACGGTTTCTGCTGCAAGTTTTGAAACGTCGATTCCACCCTTAGTAGAACCGGTGAAGGAAATCATATCCACGTCCTTATGGGACGCTAAAATATTTCCAACCTCAGCACCTCGACCAGTTACCAATTGGAATGTGCCTGGCGGCAATTCTGCTGCTTCCACTGCTTTTGTGAAATGATAAGCTGTAATTGGCGTACCTTTGCTTGGCTTTAACACAACTGTGTTACCCATGAGTAGGGCAGGTATGACCTTTTTTACAATTTGACCAATTGGGAAATTCCACGGTGTTAGCGCTCCAACAACTCCAACTGGGTCCTTGTGGATCTCATAACCGTCTTTTCTTTCAATAAATTCATAATTCAATGCTTGGTCAATGAAATCCTCAATGGATGCATAATATCCTTGTATATGCGTTTTTAAGGCAACATCTAGGGGACAACCCAGCTCACTATGAATCGTTTTTGATATTTCAATTTCATTTTCCTTGAAATATTTCAATATTTTTTTAATATATTCAGCACGTTTTTCTATGCCTAGTTCCTTCCAGTCGTTAAAGGCATTTTTTGCACCTTCTACTGCTAGGTTCACATCAGTTTCGTTAGCCGCAGGGACACTGCCGATTATTTCTTTTGTGGCAGGGTTTTCTACTTCAATAATATCGGTTCCAGATGATGGTACCCACTTTCCATTAATAAAAAGTTTACTTGTATCCAAAATAATTCCTCCTTTAATAGTTAAATAATCCAATGGATTAAACTGCATTAGGTCTTATGTGGCATATACCCAATATTAAACAATAAAATAGCTTTTTCTAATATAACAACATTTATTGTTATTTCAAAAAAGCTAATTATTATTTTATTTAATTGTGTTTATTAGAGTCTCAAAGAATGCATAATCCTTAGACCCAATTACTAGAGCCCCTACTTGTTTTCCTTCTGAATCCACGATAAAGGTAGTAGGGATAAATTGTACTTTTTCCATTAATTCATTTAATAATTCTTCATTAGGTACTATATTTACATATTCTACACCTGTTTGTGCAATGATTTTTTTCGCTGTTTCGATATTTTGATTGGATCCCTCTACTGTATCTGAAATTATACCTATTACATTATATCCCTTGTCGGAATAGTTTTTGTGTAGCTTTGCTAAATCTGGCATCTCCACAATACAAGGATTACAAAATGTTCCCCAAATATTGACAACCGTGTACTTGTCGTTAAAGATACTTGCATCTATATCATTACCATCTATGTCCGTAGCTACTAGATTAGAAAAATCAAAATCTGACTTACTTGGTTTTTTAGTTTCGGTTTTAGTTGCAGTTTCAACTTTAGGTTCAATTTCTGTGATGTAGGATTTATAATCCTTTACGAATCCCTTCATAAACTTGTCGATTGCAACCATATTGTCTTTATCATCCTCTAACTCAATATTAAATTCTTCTTTTGTATATGCTCTAATCTTATTGCCCTTGGAGTCTTCCATGTCTATACTTATTAAGTCGAGGTTTGTATCATCCGTAGGTAATATACCATCCAAATACTGTACTGTGGATAAGAAAACTACTATATTTTCTTCATAACCTGGATTATCTGCAACATATTCATTTACATAATCCAGTAGTTTATCTTGATCTTCAAGTCCTTCTTCAACTAGTAGGGCATTTAATTCATTTGGTATATAGGCATATTGAATCATTGACATATTTGAATTAGTATCTTCAGCAGTGTAGGTAATCATTCTTATATTTTTACTTTCAATTAATTTCGAAACCTCTTCATCAAAGGTTATTGCCAAAGGTTGAATACTTTCAAAGGTGATTTTGTCTTTACTTTCTAATGTATTGTTATCGCTGGTATTGTTCTTATTACCACATCCAACTAATAAAAGTAGGATAGACATTGTTATAATTATTTTCCTCATATTTCCCTCCTAAAGACATATTATAACAGAAGTTCTAAGAATTGATTACAATTAGTTACAAATTGTACATTTCAATGACTAGAGTTATAAAATATAGTATAATAATATACGGAGGAATTATGAAAATACTAATAACATCGGACTGGTACGAACCAGTTATAAACGGAGTTGTTACTTCAGTTAAAAATTTATATACGGAACTAACAAATATGGGGCATGAAGTGAGAATTTTAACTTTGTCCAGAAGCAATGTGTCTAAGAGAGAAGGGCATGTTTATTATATAAAAAGTTTCTCATTGAATGTATATCCAAATGCACGGGCAAGTTTAACCTTAAATGACGATTTAATAGATGAGTTGGCACAATGGAAGCCTGATGTAATACACTCTCAATGTGAGTTTTTCACCTATACCTACGCTCAACTAGTTGCATTTAAGGCCAACGTTCCGATTGTACACACCTATCTAAGAATTGAAAATTACATTCCGAGACCTAATC
>CAYUJY010000005.1:10253-25348 GCA_964445145.1 uncultured Peptoniphilaceae bacterium
TTGTACACACCTATCATACTATGTATGAGCATTATTCAGATTATGTTTTGAAAAATAAGGTGTTGAGTAGATACATCATATCCTTTATGTCTAAAACTAGACTTAGGGATTCGGTGGTTATTATTGCGCCTACTAATAAAGTAAAAAATAAATTGTTTGACTATGAAATCCAAAACGAAATTAAAGTAATACCATCAGGTCTTGACCTATCGAAATTTGATATTGAATTTACAGATGAAGATAAAGTAAGGATTAAGGATGAATACAATATTCCGCAGGACTCAACGGTATTGTTGTCCCTGGGTAGGTTGGGCAAAGAAAAAAATATAGAGGAACTTTTATCTGCTTTTAAACAATTAATAAGCGAAGAAAACAACTATTATCTCGTCATTGTGGGTGGAGGACCTTATTTGGATACTCTAGAAAAAGAAATCTCACGATTGGATATAGGGCATAGAACAATTCTAACTGGAATGATAAATCCTGAAAAAATTCCTTATATTTATAAAATGGCCGATTGTTTCGTGAGTGCATCCCAGAGCGAAACCCAAGGATTGACATATATTGAAGCACTATCAAATGGACTTCCTGAGGTTTGCAAGTATGATGATTGTTTAGATAATGTATTAATAGATGGATGCAATGGATACTTTTTTGAAACTGCAGAAGATTTTGTTGAAAAGATAAATGCATTGTTCATCAACCCTGAAACCTATAAGGAAATGAGTAATAATGCTCTTAAAAAAAGTAAGGAGTACAGTAAAGAAATATTTGCTCGTTCAGTTATGGATG
Organism: uncultured Peptoniphilaceae bacterium; assembly: GCA_964445145.1. GTDB lineage: Bacteria > Bacillota > Clostridia > Tissierellales > Peptoniphilaceae > CAYUJY01. The sequence goes on from CAYUJY010000005.1 coordinate 11,046, forward strand.
TGTATAAATTGGCAATAAATCTTTACAAAGCAAATCCTAGCACATTAAATAAAATGAAACAAACCATCGACAGTAAAGTAAAAACGACTTTAGATGACATAAAAAATACGTTGGAAATATAAAATGGCCAATAATCAAAAATCAAGAAGGATTGGCGAATTGAGAAGAAAACGTGATAAAGCAAGTAAGGGTGCCAAAAAAAATAAAAGGAAACGCAGAATAAAAATTGAACAGCCAGATGCTAGCAATAAAATCATCAATATTTTATCCATTCTAGGCATAATATTGACAGTAGTTTTTAGCTATTGGGGATATAAAGCAGGAATTTTTACTGATGAGAAGGCACTTTCTAATTTTTTAGATAGAATGGGCATAATGGGACCCATAATATTTATGTTTATCCAAGTTATTCAAACGGTAGTACCGATAATTCCAGGCGCAGTAACTTGTGTTGCGGGAATAGTAATATTTGGAGTTTTCAAAGGATTTTTGTACAACTACATTGGAATCATGATAGGCTCAGTAATAAACTTTTATTTGGCTAGAAAGTATGGAAGGGACTTTGTTCGTAAAATTTTCAATGCTGGAACATATAATAAGTATATTGGTTGGTTGGACCACGGAGATAGATTTGAGAAGCTGTTTACAATCGGAATGATAATTCCAGTATCGCCAGCAGATTTTCTATGTTATATAGCTGGGCTATCTAAAATGAAGTTTTCAAAATATTTTACAATACTTGCCATAACTAAGCCCTTTACATTAGTTGCTTATACACTTGGATTAAAACTATTGATAACTACAGGTTTTAATTTCATATTCAAATAGAAATACCCCGTAATCGGAACTTCCGAAACGGGGTATAGTTTTATGCGTTTTTTACAATTTCCTTTAGATATTCCAAGGTCTCATCCCTAAACTCTTCTCTGCTAAGTGCAGTGTCTATAGTTGCCTTAATATATCCAATTTTTGAACCTACATCATAGCGAGTTCCTTCAAATTCGTATGCGTACATAGGTTGTGTTTTGGATAGATTCATCAATCCATCGGTCAATTGAATTTCATTTCCAACTCCAGGATTTAGATTCTCCAATATATCAAAAATTTCAGGTGTTATAATGTATCGACCTAGGATTGCGACATCCGAAGGCGCTTTATCTATTTCTGGTTTTTCAACCATGGAGTGAACCTTGTACACTCCATTTTCTATTTCCTCACCATCAATAATTCCATATTTGTTTAAAGCCGATTGGGGAACTTTTTGCACCCCTAAAATTGAAGAATCGTATTTTTCGTAGCATTCCATCATTTGCTTGATAACTGGCTTCTTACTATATACGATATCATCTCCCAACAATACTGCAAATGGCTCATTTCCGATAAAGGTTTTGCCTAAGCTGATAGCGTGACCTAAACCCAATGCGGAGTTTTGTCGGATAAAATAAATATTTGCTAAACCTTCGAGCTCTTTTACTATTTTCAATCCTTCAATATCATTCTTTTTTATCAAATGATCATCTAGTTCAGCATTCCTATCGAAATGATTAACTATGGATTCCTTATTTCTACCAATGATAATTAAAATATCTGTGATACCAGAATTTACAGCCTCTTCAACGATTATTTGAAGTGTTGGCTTATCTATGATAGGTAACATTTCCTTAGGAAGAGACTTGGTAGCAGGTAAAAACCTAGTTCCAAGTCCTGCCGCCGGAATTATAGCTTTTTTTATTTTCATAGGTATTCCTCACTATTACTCTTGGTGATTCTTTGCCAAATGGTACAAGGTCTTAACATGTACTCCAGTAGCTCCTTCGATGCTACATGAATCAGCTTTAGCAAGATATGAAGTACCAGCAATATCCATATGAACCCATGGATACCCCTCAACAAATTCTTCAATAAACTGTCCACCAGTAATTGTTCCAGCAAATCTGCTTCCAGCATTCATAATGTCTGCGACCTTTGATTCTGTAAGTTTTTTAAATGCAGGATCATTAGGAAGCTCCCATACTTTTTCATTGGATTCCTTAGCTGCAATTTTTAATTTTTCAACTAATTCATTATTATTAGAAACTAATGCCGTGTACTCATTGCCAAATGTTATTAAACATGCACCTGTTAGCGTAGCCAGATCAATTACAAACTCTGGTTCATATTTTGTTACCGTATAGTAAACCGCATCTGCTAGAGTTACTCTTCCTTCTGCATCTGTATTATCAATTTCAATCGTTTTACCATTCATGGCTTTAATTACATCACCTGGATGGTAAGAATTACCAGAAATCATATTTTCACATGCAGCAATTACAGCAATAACATTTACTTTAAGGTTATTTTTTGCTATGGAACTCATGGCACCAATTACTGTTCCCGCACCAGCCATATCCGTGTGCATAGTGTCCATACCTACCGTAGGTTTTATTGAATAACCGCCTGAATCATAGGTCAACCCTTTACCTACAAATGCCAATGGTTTTTTTGCATCACCATTTAGGTATTCCATAACTATAAGTTTTGGTTCCTTTGCTGATCCTTTTGCCACAGCCAAGAAAGCAGTTAGACCTTTTTCCTCTATTTCTTCTTTTCCATATACTTTTACGGTAACTCCGTATTGGGAAAGCTCTTCCTTAGCAAGCTTAGCAAGAGTTTCCGGATAAATATCATTTGCCCTTAAGTTAACCAAGTCCCTTGTGAAAAAACTGGAATCCAAAACTGATTTTAGCTCTTCAACTTTTGCCATAAATTCATCAGAAACAGCTTTAGATAGATTGAAAAATAGGTTGCTTATCTTTAGCTCTTTCTTTTTTGTCTTGTAATAATCAAATTTGTAAGTGCTCAAGTAAAAACCTTCTATTAGTGATAGTAGGTTTTCTTCGTCTTCAATTTCTGGAAAACTTTCCCCGCTTAAAAGCAATTCTTCTATATTCTTGTCATAGCAGAAAGAACCTATTGAAAACCCAGCTTTACGCATAGATTCCATTGTGAATGCAGATTTTTTCCCCAATCCTACATACAATTTATTTTCGTTTAAGAGGGGATAAACTTCGCATTCACTTCCTTTAAAGAAAGAATTGAATTGGGATGAATTCTCTTCTACGAACTCTTCATAATAAGCCTCAATTGAGAGTGAGTCACTATTTTTAAAATTTAATTTCATTTCTACCTCCATTATCTTTAAAGAATATATTACCATATAACTAGTATTTTTACTTAAATTCACAACTAAAAAGTAAAATTTGATATAATAATATTATTATTTTGGAGGGAAAAAAATGAACTACGTACCAACTAGGGAAGATGCTGAGAAACTATTTTTAGAATACAACAAATCCGATGCATTATATAAGCATGCGAAGCAAGTAGAAGCAGTTATGAAATACTTTGCAAAAAAGAACGGCGAGGATATTGAAAAGTGGTCTATAATTGGGTTTTTACATGACTTGGATTATGAAATGTACCCAGATGAGCACTGTGACATGACTGAAAAAATTTTGAGAGATAACAACTATCCAGAAGAGTATATTAGAGCGATGATATCCCATGGATATACTTTGAGAAATGATGTAAAACCTGAAACGAGAATGGAAAAACTGCTTTTTGCCACGGATGAATTGACTGGTTTAATAAATGCAGCTTGCTTAATGAGACCATCAAAATCTGTTTTAGATTTAGAATTAAGTTCTTTAAAGAAAAAATGGAAAGATAAAAAATTCGCTGCGGGAGTTGATAGAAGCATTATTGAAAAAGGTGCAGAAATGCTTGAGATGGACAAGGATGAACTTATGCAAGAAACCATAAATGCCATGAAGGAGTATGCAGAAGAGATTGAATTAAAAGGAAATTTGTAAGATTTTACACAATCTTTACAAACACAAAACATATCGTTTAAATATATAGTATAAACTCTTCCTGTAGAAGGAAATTCTAGGAGGAAATTAAATGAATTTAAATTTTAAGAAAATCACAATGCTTGTAGTAGTTATGATCATGGTGCTTTCATTAGCAGCATGTGGCGGTACTACAACTGAAACGAAGCCAGCAGAAACTAAACCTGCTGAAACTACTCCAGCAGCTCCAAGCTTTGACACTGCTAAAGCAATCAACGTTGTTTCAAGAGAAGAAGGTTCTGGAACTAGACGTGCATTTGTTGAGATTACAGGCATACTTGGAAAAGACGCAGCTGGTAACGAAGTTGATAACACTTCTATAGAAGCAGTTATCCAAAATGGTACTAACGGCGTTATGACTACAGTAGCTGGAGATGAATACGGAATTGGTTACATTTCTCTAGGTTCATTAAATGATACTGTAAAAGCTGTTAAGGTCGAAGGTGCTGTAGCAAATGCAGAAGATGTTAAAGATGGTTCATATAAGGTTGCGAGACCGTTTAACGTAGCTTGGAAAGAAGATACGATAGGCGAAATAGGAACTGACGTTATGAAGTTCATCATGAGTGAAGAAGGACAAAAAATAGTAGAAGACAACAAGTTTGTTTCAGCTGGAAATGACGGAGCGTATACTGCTGCTAACCTTTCAGGACAAATTACTATAGCAGGTTCTACATCTGTAACTCCATTGATGGAAAAATTAACTGAAGCTTACAGAGCTTTAAATCCAAATGTAATTATCGATATCCAATCAACTGGATCATCTGCAGGTATGACATCTGCAATGGAAGGAGCTGCTAATATCGGTATGGCATCCAGAGAACTTAAGGATTCCGAAACTGCAGTATTGACTCACAAAGCAATTGCAATAGATGGTATAGCTGTAATTGTAAACAATGCAAACCCATTGGAAGATATTACAATGGACGAAATCAAGAGCATTTTTACTGGTGAAACAACTGAATGGTCAGGAGTTATTAAATAACTAGAACAGTCATTAAAGCCTAAGCGATGCTCGCTTAGGCTTTATTATAAGAAAATATAACACAATTCAAAATACAATGAGGTAGTAATGAAAAAGAACAATTATTTATTAGAGAATGTAATGAAATGGGTGTTTTTCTTTTCTTCTTTAATTTCCATCTTGTCTATAATATTGATTTGTTACTTTATATTCCAAGGGGGAGTTCCCTTTATTATGGAATATGGCTTATCTAATTTTATATTTGGTGATAAATGGGCTCCTTCCAACTCGGTACCATCCTTTGGAATTTCTTCAATGATTTATGGATCAGTTTTTATCACATTTTTAGCTTGTCTAATGGGTATTCCAATAGGAATATTATGTGCAGCTTTTTTAGCAAGGGATTGTAATAAAAGTCTATATAAATTTTTAAAACCACTTTTAAATTTGATGGCTGGAATTCCTTCCATTGTATATGGTTTTTTTGCATTGACAGTAATAGTACCATTTGTAAGAAATTCATTTGGTGGACAAGGTATGAGTATTTTATCAGCATCCATATTACTTGCAATTATGATATTACCAACAATAATCAGTTTATCTGAATCTGCACTAAGGGCAGTCCCAAAATCATATTATGAGGCAAGTGTAGCACTAGGTGCAAGTCATGAAAGAAGTGTATATAAGGTTGTAATTCCCGCTGCAAGATCAGGAATTTTTGCTGCGATAATACTTGGCATTGGTAGAGCAATAGGAGAGACGATGGCTGTTATACTAGTCGCTGGTTCCCAACCAAGAATAACGACAGATATTTTAAAGGGTATACGTACCATGACTACCAATATAGTTATGGAAATGGGCTATGCCGAAGGACAACACAGGGAAGCATTAATTGCAACAGCAGTAATACTTTTTATATTTATTTTAATTATTAATGCAGCATTTTTTGTTATTAAGAAAAGGAGTATGAAATATGACTAATAAAAGTAAAGATTTACCTAGTTTAATCTACTCTATGCTAACAAAGCTGAGCGCATTGTTAACTTTTGGAATGGTATTCTTCATAGTTGGGTATATATTTGTTATGGGGATAGGACATTTAAAACCATCTATGTTTGAGATGACTTACACCACGAGCAACGTATCCATGATGCCAGCAATTATTACCACACTTATAATAGTTGGTTTGTCACTGGCTATAGCTGGTCCAATTGGAATATTTACAGGATTCTATCTTGTGGAATACGCAAAAAAAGGTAGCAAGGTAGTTGAAATTATTAGAATTTCTGCAGAGACACTATCTGGAATTCCATCTATAGTTTATGGATTATTTGGTATGTTATTTTATGTATTCGCCTTGGGTTGGAGCTTTTCAATTCTCTCAGGTGTCTTTACGGTTTCAATAATGATATTACCATTGATAATTAGATCCACAGAAGAAGCACTTCTTTCCGTAAATGACTCAGTTAGAAATGGAAGTTTCGCACTGGGAGCTGGAAAACTAAGAACTATATTTAAGGTTGTACTTCCTATTGCTATGCCAGGTATTCTATCAGGTATAATTCTTTCAATCGGTAGAGTAATTGGAGAGACCGCTGCACTTTTATACACGCTAGGCACATCTACAAATACGCCTAGAAGCATTTTTCAATCAGGAAGAACATTATCACTTCACATGTATGTCTTGTCTTCAGAAAGTTTACATGTTGGAGAAGCTTATGCAACGGGAGTTGTACTATTGGTCATAGTTGTAATAATAAATCAATTATCTGTATGGCTGAGTAATAAATTGACGGGAGTAAAGTAAATGGGTAAAATAGATATTAAAAATATGAATCTGTTCTATGGAAACTTTCAAGCATTGCATAATGTTAATATGGAAATATTAGCAAATGAGTTGACAGCTTTTATCGGTCCCAGTGGCTGTGGAAAGTCAACTTTGCTAAAGTCTTTGAACAGGATGAATGACTTGGTGGACGGAGCTAGAGTTGAGGGTCTTATAACTTTAGATGGTGAAGATATTTACAATGGAAACTATGATGTGAATATACTGAGGAAAAAGGTAGGTATGGTGTTTCAATCTCCAAACCCCTTTCCAATGAGTATTTATGAAAATGTTGCATACGGACCAAAAACACATCATATTAGAAATAAAGCAACACTTGATGAAATTGTTGAAAAATCCTTAAGGAATGCAGCGATTTGGGATGAAGTAAAGGATAAACTTTATAAAAATGCTTTGGCATTATCAGGTGGGCAGCAACAAAGGTTATGTATTGCTAGAGCCCTAGCTGTAGAACCTGAAGTGCTATTGATGGATGAGCCTACCTCTGCGCTGGATCCTATTTCCACAACAAAGATAGAGGACTTGGTCACACAATTGAAGGAAAAGTACACGATTGTCATGGTAACCCACAATATGCAACAAGCTACTCGAGTTTCTGACAAAACGGCGTTCTTTTTAAACGGTGAGATAATCGAGTTTGGGGAGACGTACCAAGTATTCAACATGCCAAGATTTGAAAAAACAGAGCAGTACGTAACCGGTAGATTCGGTTGATGGGGGGTTATGATGAGAAGAAATTTTGATATGCAGTTATCTGAATTAAATGTAAAGCTTGTTGAAATGTGTGCATTTGTTGAGGGCGCTGTAAATGATGCCAAAACGGCATTGTTGACTCAAGACAAAATGTTAGCTATGGATGTGATTAAAAGAGACAATACCACAAACCAAATGGAAAAAGCTATCGAAGCACAATGTATGCAAATAATTATGAGGCAACAGCCTGTAGCTAAGGACTTTAGACAAGTGACTGCTATTTTGAAAATAATTACTGACTTGGAGAGAATCGGGGACCAAGCTGAAGATATTGCAGAAATTGTATTAATGCTAGAACAGAAACCTTTTTATAAGACACTTGAACACATTCCTAGGATGTTTGAAGAAACTGTTGCCATGTTAAAACAAGCAATTGATTCTTTCGTAATTTCCAATAAGGAATTGGCTGAGGATGTAAGAAGAAGGGATGACATCATCGACAATCTGTTTGATGTTGTAAAAGCTGAAACCATATCTTATATTCGAAAAGATGTAAACAACGCTGAACAAGCTATAGATCTATTACAAGTTGCGAAATATTTAGAAAGAATTGGAGATCATGCTGAAAATATCGCAGAATGGGTAGTGTATACACATACCGGCGTGCATATTGGCTTTAATGAATTGAAAAATTAGGTGAAAATATGATTTTTTGTGTTGAAGATGATAAAAATATTAACGAATTAATTATATATGCATTACGTGCCAATAATTTTGAGGTAATGGGATTTGAGAAGGGTAGCGATATGTTTCTTGAATTGGAAAAGACCGAATGTGATTTAATTCTTCTGGATATTATGTTGCCTGAGGAAAGTGGACTTTCTATTCTGACAAAATTAAAGTCTAATCCTGCCACTGCAGACATCCCTGTAATTATGTTGACAGCGAAGTCTTCTGAACTAGACAAGGTGGTAGGTTTGGATGAGGGTGCAGATGACTATATTACGAAACCTTTTAGCGTTTTGGAGCTGGTCTCTAGAATTAAAGCTGTACTAAGACGTACACAAAGAGAATTGGATATACCACTATATACTTTTAAAGAAATTTCAATTGATGTAGAAAAACGTGAAGTACGAATTAACGACAACAAAGTTTATCTGACATTTAAAGAGTTTGAGCTTTTGCTTTATTTAATAAAGAATAAGGAAATAGTTCTCACGAGGGAAAATATAGTAAATAAGGTTTGGGGATATGATTTTGAAGGTGAATCAAGGACTGTTGATGTTCACATTGCTTCATTGAGACAAAAACTTGAAGATAAGGGCTCGTATATCCAAACTGTGAGAAACATTGGATACAAAGTCGGTGAGACTATTTGAAACGAAATATAAATTTAGCTATGATGCTGATGTTACTAACTGGAATTGTAGTGACATCGGCATTATATTTAAGCAATATTTTCAACCGCAGTACTGCATTGGAAACAAAGCTAATTTCTAGAATAGGAAGTGATGTTTCCAGCGTATTGGTTGATGATAGGGAAACTTCCATAAGCTTATTAAGCAATATAAAAAATCCTAAGGATGTGCAATATACTTATATCACTCCGAATGGGACAGTTCTCTATGAAACAGTAAGCCCTGGATTGAATAGCCTTCCGAATAATATTATTCCAGAACTTACAAAATTCGATGAAAAAATGGAAGTTGTAATCAGTGATAGCATAGGTGAAAATTATTATCATTACTCCTCTAAACTAAAAAATGGGGATTATCTTGTGGTGTCTAGACTTACGGACAATGCATTAAAAACCTTTTCGGATAGTATACCAGCACTACTAGGCATTTTGGGTTTGGGTTTATTTATTTCCATAGCTTTGTCTAAGCGAATCGTAGATGATTTTGTACTTAAGGTAGAAGACCAAACGAGAAATATTGATATAAATGATATCGATATAAGTAACAAGTATATTGAACTTTACCCATTTATTAGAATAATTAAGGATCAAAGAGAAAATATTTCCAAGCAAGTATCTGAACTACATAAACAGTCTAATACAATTAATACAATTATATCCAACATGCGTGAAGGAATGATTTTAACTGATTTAAATTACAATATTTTATCAATGAACTCTTCTGTGCTAGACTTACTGAATATTACCTCTGACATAAACAACTTTAGTGATAAAAATCTATTGGGATTGATTAGAGATGAGCTATTTATATCTAATGTACAAAAGAGTAGAAATAGTATGGATAGTAGTTTCACCAGCGAACTAAAGATAAAAAACAGATTCGTAACTGTGCTTTTTAATCCAGTTATGGGAGATAATAAAATAATTGGTTATGTGATTTTGCTAGTTGATGATACAAGACAAAAGTTAATCGATTTAAAACGAACTGAATTTTCTGCTAATGTATCCCACGAATTAAAAACTCCATTGACGTCCATTAATGGATATGCTGAAATCCTTAAAAGCAACATGGTACCAATTGAAGATGTAAGCAAATTTGGAACTGTCATATATGATGAGGGTCGAAAGCTGTTGATGATGATTGACGATATAATCGAATTATCAAGGTTGGATGAGGGGAATGTAGAATTGCAACCTGATATTCACAATTTATCGGAAATAATTCACGATGTGATTGAAACATTATCCCAAAAAGCTGAATCGAAAAATATCTCAATTAATGTTATTGCGTATGAACTTTATCCTTTCAGATGCAATTATCAATTGCTGAGGGAGTTATTCATAAATTTAATCGACAACGGCATTAAGTACAACAAAGAAAATGGTAATATCAATGTGGAGGTAAAGGACAGTGAAGACTTATACACAATAGTTATTTCTGATACGGGAATTGGAATTTCAGAAGAGGACAAAAGCAGAATATTTGAGAGATTCTATACAGTGGATAAAAGTCATAATAAAAAAGATAGTTCAGGTCTGGGATTAGCAATTGTTAAACACATTGTTAGATTATATAAAGGTAGTATTACAGTTGAAAGCAAGTTAGATGAAGGTGCAACATTTGTTATACGCTTACCTAAAGAAAATAATTAAATTTAAGACTTAAGAGTAAGAACTGTAAATACAATCAGTTCTTATTTTTATGCGTGCTTTTATACCGTTTGATGTTTCAATTTTCAATTCTTAAGGTTATAATATTTATGGAGGTACATATGTATCAAGCACTTTATAGAAAATATCGACCATTAACATTCGATGATTTAATTGGTCAAGAACATATAACAACTGTATTAAAAAACCAAGTAGAAGCAGGAGAAATTTCCCATGCTTATTTATTTTCGGGTACTCGTGGGACTGGAAAAACATCTGCAGCAAAAATATTCTCAAGGGCAATCAACTGTCTAAATGAGGAAAACAAACCTTGTAACAAATGTAGTTCATGTCTAGAGAATTTAAATGCTTCTACAATTGATGTAATAGAAATAGATGCTGCTAGCAACAGTAGTGTAGATAATATCAGAGATTTAAAGGATAGGGCATTTTATCAACCGACTTCACAGAAGTACAAGGTATATATAATCGATGAGGTTCATATGCTTAGCAAAAGTGCTTTCAATGCACTGTTAAAAATACTAGAAGAGCCTCCGAAGCATTTAATATTTATCCTTGCCACCACTGAACCAGAAAGGATTCCACTTACAATATTATCTAGATGTCAAAAATATCAATTTAAGAGGATAGATTCAGAGGTTCTAGCAAATGGGTTAAGGCGTATAGCTGAAAAAGAAGGTTTCGTTGTAGATAATAAAACTATTGAATTAATAGTGAGTAGCTCAGATGGCTCCTTCAGGGATGCATTATCAATACTGGACCAATTGTTAACTTCAGGGAAAGATACCATAGACATAGAGTATGCGATGAACGTTCTGGGTATGGTAAGTTCTGGTAAACTTTTTGATTTAGTCAATAATTTAATAGATAGTAGACCAGATTCAGCTTTTAATGTACTAAATGATATCATTTCTTCAGGTAAAGAGATAGAACAATTATGCAAGGACATTTTATCTCATTTTAGATACTTAATGATCGCTAGGGTAGCCACAGGAACTTTGAGTAGATACGTATATTCAGATAATGAAGAATATATTCAACAGTCAAAACGTATACCTCTGGACAAAATACTAAGCGCTATGGAAGTTTTAATTAAACAATTAAGCGAAATGAGATATTCACAACAACAACGAGCGCTATTAGAAATTTCCGTAATTACAATTTCTGAGATCCTTGGAAGGGTAGATAAATCTGAGACTCCACAGCCATCCAAAAGAAAGGATGTAGCTGTAGAGGTTAAAAAGAATGTGGAATCAAAAACTATATCAGAAGAACCAATTGGAGTGAAACCAGCTTCTGCTGGTACACACTTAGAACGGGAAGTTGAAAAACCTACAATAGTAAGTTCAGCTGTTAAAGATGTGGTTAATACGATTTTAGAAAGTTCCAGCGATATAAATATTGAAGATATTCAAACGGATTGGATAGCGATTTTAAATGATATAAAAAATTCCAAGAAAAAATCACTACACGCGTTGATAATAGAGGCTAGTATAGTTTCCATGAAGAATGGGATGTTAACATTGGGATTTGATGAAAAGTATTCTTTCCATAAAAGTCAATTATCTGAAGCTAGTAATATAGAAATTGTTGAAAACGTATTATCAATGTTCTATAATAAAGCTATTAAAGTAAATACAGTTTTTTTAAAAGAAAAAAATGAAAATTCAATCGACAAGGACATAGAAACTCTAATCGGTATGGTTGGAAAAGAAAATGTTGAGATAATATAGGAGGAGTTATGGCTAAGGGAAATTTCGGCGGAATGCCAGGTAATATGGGTAGTATGATGAAACAAATGCAGAAAATGCAAAAACAAATGGAAGATATGCAAAAGGAGTTAGATGATAGAGTTATTGAAACGACTTCCGGTGGTGGAGCTGTAAAAGCAACAATGAACGGGAAAAGAGAACTCCTAGATTTAATTATAGATGAAGAAATCGTAAATTCCGATGATATTGAAATGTTACAAGACCTTATTACTGTATGTGTCAATTCTGCAATTAAAGAGGTTGAACAAATGCAATCAAGCGAAATGTCTAAACTTACAGGCGGAATTAATATACCGGGATTGATTTAATGAACAATCCTATAGAGAATCTGATTAACCAATTATCCCGTTTACCAGGCATTGGAAATAAGTCAGCACAACGATTGGCGTACTATATCATAGACCTAGATGAGAAAAGGGTTAATGAGCTTGCAGATTCAATTAAAAAAGCAAAAAATAGCTCGAGACTTTGTAGTATATGTAATAACATCACAGATGTGGATCCTTGTGTAATTTGCAGTAATAGCTATAGGGATAGTAAGACGATTTGTGTCGTGGAAAATCCAAAGGATGTAATTTCTATAGAGAAGGGCGAGAAATACACAGGTTTATACCATGTATTGCACGGTGATATAATAAGCGCCGAAGATGGAGAATTAAAAATTAAAGCTTTGTTGGAAAGAATAAGAGACAATGATGTTAACGAAGTTATATTGGCATTAAGTCCAAATATTAGTGGGGAAGCATCCTTACTATATCTGTCCCAACTACTAAAACCATTGGGTATCAACGTTACTAGGATTGCATATGGCCTGCCTTACGGTGGCGATATGGACTTCTTTGACGGTGAAACTATAAATTTTGCGATTGCTAACAGAAGAGAAGTATAATAATCGTAAAGGAATGATGCAAAATGATAACTAATGATCAAATCGCAGCAGCAATGAGGATAAAACTAGACGATATGTTACCAGAATATCCAAAGTTTGAACCTGGAATCAGAAGAGCTCCTAAGAGGGAAGCAAATCTGTCAGAGCAAGAAACTGAAATGGCTCTAAAAAATGCACTTAGGTATATACCAGAACAATACCATGAGCAAATGGCAGAGGAATTTCTTGATGAGTTATATACTCACGGAAGAATTTACGGCTATAGATTTAGACCTAATAAAGTGTTTAAAGGTAACCCTATAGACGACTACAAGGGAAAATGTACAGAAGGTAAAGCATTCCAAGTAATGATTGATAACAATCTTTCATTTGAAATTGCGCTTTATCCATATGAGCTTGTAACCTACGGTGAAACTGGACAAGTTTTCCAAAACTGGATGCAATACAATCTAGTAATGAAATATCTGGAAGATTTGACTGAAGACCAAACCCTAGTACTTTACTCAGGACATCCACTTGGATTATTCCATTCAAGACCTGAAGCTCCTAGAGTTATTACCACAAATGGTTTAATGATAGGTATGTACGATGATTTGGAAAACTTCAACAGAGCAGCGGCAATGGGCGTTGCAAACTATGGACAAATGACTGCTGGAGGCTGGATGTATATCGGACCTCAAGGAATCGTACATGGAACTTACAACACATTATTAAATGCAGGAAGATTAAAGCTTGGTATTCCTGATGAAGGAAACCTAGCGGGTAGACTATTCGTTACTTCAGGACTAGGCGGAATGAGTGGAGCTCAAGGTAAAGCATGTAATATTGCTGGTGGAGTTTCAATTATCGCAGAAGTTGACCCTTCAAGAATTGGTACTAGATACGAACAAGGTTGGGTAGATGAAAAAACTAATTCAGCTAAAGAAGCTTTCGAAAACGCAAAGATTTACATGGACAAGAAAGAACCTAGAGCAATAGCTTATGAAGGAAATATTATTGATTTACTTCAATATGCAGTGGATGAAAATATCCATATAGAACTTCTTTCTGACCAAACTTCATGCCATGAGCCTTATACTGGTGGCTACTGTCCAGCTGACATCTCTTTCGAAGAGAGAACGAGAATGCTTGCTGAAGACAAAGAAAAGTTCAGAGAATTAG
>CAYUJY010000005.1:25358-27499 GCA_964445145.1 uncultured Peptoniphilaceae bacterium
ACTATGGACTAATTAAAACTCTTACAGAAAGAGGAACTTATTTCTTTGACTACGGCAACTCTTTTATGAAAGCTATTTTCGATGCTGGCGTTAAAGAAATTTCCATCAATGGAGTAGACGACAGACACGGATTTATTTGGCCTTCATATGTAGAAGACATTTTAGGACCAAGACTATTCGACTTCGGATATGGACCATTTAGATGGGTATGCTTAAGCGGCAAGGACGAAGACCTAAGAGCAACTGATAAGGCTGCAATGGAAGTTATTAATCCTGATAGAAGATATCAAGACAGAGACAATTGGGTTTGGATTAGAGACGCTGAAAAGAACAAGATGGTTGTAGGGACAAAGGCAAGAATTCTATATTCCGATGCATTTGGAAGAAGAGATATAGCTTTAAAATTCAACAAGCTTGTTAGAGAAGGCGTAGTTGGACCTATTATGCTTGGTAGAGATCATCATGACACTGGTGGAACAGACTCACCATTTAGAGAAACATCTAATATTAAAGACGGTAGTAACATAATGGCTGACCAAGCTACACAAATATTTGCTGGTAACGCTGCTAGAGGAATGAGTTTAATAGCTCTTCACAATGGTGGTGGAGTAGGTATTGGAAAATCTATTAACGGTGGATTTGGTTTAGTACTTGATGGTTCTCTAAGAATAGACGAAGTTATTAAGTCTGCTATGCCATGGGACGTTATGGGTGGAGTAGCGAGAAGATCATGGGCAAGAAATGAAAATGCTCTTGAAACTTGTATAGAATACAACGATGTTTTATCAGATACTGATCACATCACATTACCTTACATTGCAACAGATGATATTATCAAAAATGCAATGAAGAAGTATAAATAGTTGTATAGTATGGGCCTAATCTTTGGATTAGGTCCAATCTTTTTATGGGCTAATTTCTATCACCTTCTTTTCATGATTGATTTTGATTTAATAGGGGTAAAACATAATATAAACTAATTGAGGGGATAAGAATGTTCGAAGAAAACAAAAACAATAATAAAAGACCGACTGCTCTGATTTACATAGTGATAATCGGAGCAATTATTTTAGCAAATTTATTTATACTGCCTAGATTAAATCAACGTAAGGCTACTATAGTGACCTATGACAAATTTATAGATCAGACTTTAGCAGGGGAGATATCTGAAGTAGAAATAAGTGAGAGTATGTTCACATACAAGATAAAAGAAGATACGACTGATCAGGTATTTCAAGTTAGAAGGCTGGCTGCTGGTGATGATAGCGAGTATGTAAAGAGACTATATGACCAAGGAGTAGTGTTCGAGAAAATATCTGAACAAGGCAATGCTTTGATAAGTAATCTACTTTACTTCGTTTTACAATTTGCATTTCTAATAGGGATTTGGATGTTCTTCAGTAAAAATATTATGAAGAACATGGGTGGTGCAGGTGGCGCCATGCAATTTGGTAAAAGCAATGCAAAGATTTACGTGAAACCTACGGAAGGTATTACTTTCGATGACGTAGCAGGACAAGACGAGGCAAAGGAAGCTCTGTCAGAAATTGTGGAGTATTTGCACAATCCACAAAAATATGCTGCCATAGGAGCAAAACTGCCTAAGGGTGCATTACTTGTAGGACCTCCTGGAACAGGAAAAACTTTATTAGCTAGAGCTGTTGCTGGTGAAGCAGAAGTTCCTTTCTTTTCAATCACTGGTTCGGATTTCGTTGAGATGTTCGTAGGTTTAGGTGCTGCAAAGGTAAGGGATTTATTTAGCGAAGCGGGTAAAAAGGCACCTTGTATTGTATTTATTGACGAAATTGATACTATTGGAAAAAAGAGAGATTCAGCTGGTCTTGGTGGTAATGACGAGAGAGAACAAACACTAAACCAATTACTTTCCGAAATGGATGGCTTCGATGCCAATAAGGGAGTTGTCATATTGGCAGCCACAAATAGGCCAGACACACTGGACCCTGCACTTTTGAGACCAGGCAGATTCGATAGACGTGTACCTGTAGAACTTCCAGATCTAAAAGGAAGGGAAGCGATATTATTAGTACACTTGAAAAGTGTAAGACATGCACCAGATTTGGACATCAATAAAATTGCAAGGTCAACAGCAGGTGCAAGCGGCGCTGATTTGGCAAATATGG
>CAYUJY010000006.1:0-19363 GCA_964445145.1 uncultured Peptoniphilaceae bacterium
TCCCTAACTATAGCTTGGGCTAAAAGGGTTGCAGTGGTGGTTCCGTCTCCTGCTACATCATTTGTTTTTGTAGCAACTTCCTTTACCAATTGTGCACCCATATTTTCGTATCTGTCTTCTAGGTCTATTTCCCTAGCTATGGTTACTCCATCATTCGTGATTAGTGGTGAACCAAATTTTTTATCTAAAACTACATTTCTTCCCTTTGGTCCAAGCGTTATTTTAACAGTATCTGCCAGTTTATTAATTCCAATTTCTAATGATTTTCTAGCATCTTCTCTATATTTTATTTCTTTTGACATATTTCCTCCTACTCTGCCACTGCCAACAAGTCAGATAACTTGCAAATTGTTAGCTTCTCATCGTCGATTTCAATTTCTGTGCCTGCGTATTTTGTAAATACTACCTTGTCGCCCACTTTTATCTGGTCTTTTTTCTTTTCATCTGCAAGAATTTCAGGTCCAATTGCAATTACCTCTGCATATTGTGGAGCTTCCTTTACAGTCTCTGGCAATAACAAGCCGCCTTTAGTTTTTTGTTCTGTTTCAACTTTTCTGATAATGATTTTGTCACCTATAGGTCTAAGTTCCATATAATCCTCCTTTTATAAATTGTTAGCAATCGGATTGCTTGAGTGCTAAACCTAAAGTAATAATACCCTAATTATAATTATTAAACAATAAAATTATTTGTTTTCATAAAGTTTTCACACATCATTTCCCTATGGAATTTTCCCTTCCATAGTAAAATAAGTACTGTTGTGCGATACCTGCATATTCCCCATATTTCTCACGACCAAACTCACCAATTCTATTTATATTGGTAGGCTCACCTAGATATAGTGCTTCCATTACTCGTTTAATCCATACGTCCACTGGGAAGGAATCTTTCTTTTCGAATGCAAATAGTAATACACAATCGGCAATCTTTTTGCCAATTCCCGGTAGTTCTATCAACTCTTTTCTAGCAGTTTCCCTATCCATGGTGAAATATTTTTCTATATGATATACCTTATCCCTAATCAATTGGGATGTTAAAACTATTCTTTCGTCCCTAAACCCAACTCTACAAATTTCTCTAACATCGCAAACTGGTGCAGAAGATAGTTCTTCTGGAGTGGGAAATGCATAATATGGTCTTCCGTTAAACTCCCCTAACAATTTTCCATAGGTATTTGCTATCAGCTCGATGGATTTTTTTATTCTAGGAATTTGATTGTTTGCAGAAATTATGAAAGATATTATCGTTTCGTACGGATCCTGATTCAATACCCTAAGTCCATCTCCATAGGAAATAGCCTTCGTCATAGTGTCGTCAAAGGCTAACTTGGTTTTAATATTTGAATAATCTGTTTTTAAATCAAAATAGTTGTACCATATATTTTCAAAATCTTCTCCATTTACATTTAGCATGTGTATGTCATTATCAATCTTTTGAAGATTTATTATTTTCTCGTGGGCTACTAATGTATAGCTATTGTTTTCTTCCTTAGTCCATCTAAAGGCCTGTCCACATTCAAAAATGTGTTTAGGGTCAAAACTGTCCATGTCTTTTAATATTATCTTATTTTTTTCTTCTATTAAATGCAACTCTACCTCCAAAAAATCCAATTAACTCATTATACGTTAAGAAATAAAAAAAGCGCAATCTATTTTGCGCTTTTTACTTATTATTGATTATTTTTCAAAAAATACGATAAGGTTAAAAAGCTTTCGTTAAGCCTGACATTTTCAACATAAACGTCTTGTGGAACCTCTAAGTCTATGCTTGCAAAATTCCATATACCTTTAATTCCATATTTTATGTATAAATCTGCTACAGCTTGCGCACTTTCCTTTGGCACTGCTATTATACCTATGGAAACCTTCTTATTCTTTAAAAATTCCTCTGCCTTAGTTACGTCTTGGATTTGAATACCATCTATTTCAATACCTATATTATTAGGGTTTCTATCAAATATTCCAATTAAATTAAGTCCGCATTCTTTAAATCCTGGATACATAGAAATTGTTTTACCCAACTTACCGGCACCGATAAGAACTGCATTTTTAACCAGGTCATACCCTAATATTTTACCTATTTCGGTTTTTAGTGAAGGTACATTGTAGCCATAACCTTGTTGTCCAAAACCACCATAGTTGTTAAAGTCCTGCCTTATTTGGGATGCGGTAAAACCCGTTAACAAACTTAACTCTTGAGATGAAATACCCTTTACTCCATTGCTTTCCAATTCTTCTAAGTACATATAGTACTTTGGTAATCTTCTGATTACCGCTATTGAAATCTTTTTACCCTTCATATTATATATCACTCCGTTGAAATAGATTTGTATATATTATAACATAACGATTTAAAATGACAATAAAGTAAAAGTTTATTATCGTTTAAATTGATAATTAAATCTGCTATGATATCTATGGAGGTTCAAATGGCAATAATCAGCGTTAGAAATTTAAATAAAAGTTTTTTATACAATGAAATATTTAAAGATGTGTCATTCCATCTTGAAAAGGGAGATAAAATTGGATTAATTGGTCAAAACGGTGCAGGTAAAACTACACTGTTTAACATTTTAACAAATGAGGTGGAATCCGATAGTGGAGATATTTTTATCGGGAAGAACATTTCCATATCCCATTTAAAGCAACACGTGAGGATATCCAGCGATAACACAGTCTTAAAGGAATGTAAGAGCATATTTGCAGATGTATTCCAATTGGAAAGTTCAATTCGGGATTTAGAGTTAAAAATTGCAGATGCTAGCCAAAGCCTAGAGGAATTAAATATTCTATTGGAAGAATATGGACGTATGACCGAAGAGTTTCACAATGTGGATGGCTTTTCCATAGATTCGCGAGTTGTGGGAGTTCTTAAGGGTTTAGGTTTTTCCGAAGAAGAGTTTAATATGCAGGTAAACAATCTGAGTGGTGGCCAAAAATCGCGACTCCATTTAGCGAAACTTCTTCTAACCAATCCTGATTTAATGTTACTAGATGAGCCTACAAATCATTTGGATATAGATACAATATCTTGGTTGGAAAGGTATTTAAAAGACTATAACGGCACATTGATAGTAATTTCCCATGACAGATTTTTCTTAGACAATGTAGTAAATAGAATATTTTTATTAGAAAATACGAAATTGACCACATACGATGGAAACTACACAAATTATATGGCCGCTAGGAAAATAGAATTAGAAATCCTAAATCGACAATATGAAAACCAACAGACAGAAATTGCAATACAACAAAAAATTATTGATAGATTCTTAAGTGTAGGACGAGAAAAAGCTATACGACAGGGTTTAAGCAGACAGAAGCAATTGGAAAAGATTGAGCTACTGGACCCAATAAAGACGACTTCAACAGCAAATATAAAATTTACTACCAGTATTAAAACAGGCCATGATATATTTATTGCTGAAGATTTATCAAAATCCTTCGGCGAGAAGAAAATTTTCGAAAATATAGATTTTCAATTTTATAAAGGTGATCGTGTGGGACTTGTTGGAAAAAATGGTGTTGGTAAGACCACATTATTTAAGATTATCTCCGACGAAATAAGTTCTGATACCGGAAAACTTCAAAGGGGAAGCAATGTCATAATTGGATATTTCGACCAGGAGATGGCTGGTCTCGACCCAGAAAATACTGTGATTGAGGAAATCTGGGACGCTTATCCAAAACTCACCCATTTCCAAGTGCGAAGCTATTTGGCAAAAATGATGTTCGTTGGTGAGAATATCCTTAAGGAAATCAAATTTCTAAGTGGTGGAGAAAAAGCTAGAATTTCACTCCTTAAATTAATGCTTTCCAATGCGAATGTATTATTGATGGACGAGCCTACCAACCACTTGGATATTGATTCTAAGGAAATTTTAGAAGATGCTTTAAGAGACTACGAAGGTTCCGTAATATCCATATCCCATGATAGATACTTCTTAAATAATTTTGCAAATAAAATCTGGGACATGACCAGTAGTTCCATTACTGAATATCTAGGCAATTATGACTACTTTTCAGAAAAGAAAGCCGAGTTATCTAGACCTGAGGAACTTTACGATTACGTTACAAAAACTGAAAAGAAAAATGCATATAAAAAAGTAAAGGCAATTGAAGACGAGGAAAGAAAACAAAAAAAAGCCATGAATGAGCTGCTAGAATCCATTGAACGATTGGAGGCAGAAGTATCGGAGTTAGAAGATAAAATGGCTGATCCAGAGCTTTCTAAGGATTATCAAAGGGTTATGAATTTGGATTTATTGAGGGTTAGCAAACAAAATGAACTGGAAATATTGTACGAAAAATGGATGGAGTTAGAATAACCCCATCCATTTTATCCACAAGTTATAATTGGTATTTCAAGGAAATACATCACTTTTCCACATTATCCACAGGCACTTGTGCACAAATTATGAATATTGTTTACAAATATTTTTCATATTATAAATCTAAATTTGGCACAGCTTTTATTCCAAAAGGGCTAGCTCCTTCTTCCAGATACGTATAATATGCCGCTCCTGCAATCATCGCTGCATTATCTGTACATAAAATTCTAGATGGGGAATATAATTTTATTTCGTCATTAGTTTCATGAAGGTTTAATCTATCTCTCAGACCTTGGTTTGCTGAAACGCCACCTGAGATGGCAACATCCTTAATACCCAATTCCCTACTAAGTCGTAATGTTTTTTCCACCAATACGTCCAAGACTGCTGCTTGGAAGCTGGCTGCAACATCTTCATTTACAACTTCCCTTCCTGCCATCTTTTCGCTATTAATATAATTGAGAACAGCTGTTTTTAATCCACTAAAACTAAAGTCGTAATTATCTTCTTTAAGCATAACCCTTGGAAATTCGATATTTGCTTTTCCTATAGCCGCTAACTTATCAATTATTGGTCCACCTGGATATCCCAATCCTAGAGTTCTAGCAACCTTGTCAAAGGCTTCACCAGCAGCATCATCGTGGGTTCTGCCGATAATTTCATATTCATTGTAATCCTTAACTAGGATTAAATACGTGTGTCCGCCTGAAACGACCAAACTGATAAAAGGTGGTTTCAAATTTTCGTAATCTAAATAGTTAGCGCTAATATGTCCTTTCATGTGATTTACCCCAACAAAAGGTATATCATTAGCAAATGCCAACGCCTTGCCATAGGACATCCCTACTAAAAGTGCACCAATAAGACCTGGACCTATCGTGGCGCCTATTAAATCTATATCTGAAATTTTTACATTGGCACCTTCTAATGCAGACCTAACCACTGAACTTATAACTTCCAGATGTTTCCTGGAGGCAATTTCTGGAACTACTCCACCATAAAGTTTGTGGGTATCTATTTGTGACGCTATTATATTTGAATGTATTATTCTGCCATCTTCCACAACCGCTGCTGCAGTTTCGTCGCAGGAAGATTCAATCCCCAGTACTAACATATATATCCCTCTATATATTTCCACATTATATAAGCGTCCTCATTATTAGCATAATATCCTGAACGCTTGCCTACTATCTCAAATCCCATACTTTTATATAATTCTATTGCCACAACATTCTTAACATTTACTTCCAGGGTGATGCCCTTAAGGTTCATGCCAGAATAATGATCTATGGCAAATTCTAAAATTCGTCTACCTAATCCCATGCCGCGATATTTTAGATTCACCGCTATGTTGGTAATGTGAACCTCGTCTATAACTAACATAGTTGCACAAAATCCAACTACCCCGTCTGAACCTTCCACCACAAAATATTTTGAGTGGATATTATGAATTAAATCTTTCTCTATTAAATTATATGACCATGCATTTTCCATTGACTCAATCTCAATTTTGTAAATTGCATCTAAGTCTTCAGGTCGTGCTAGTCTAACATTAAATTTTTCCATTTTTCTTTTCCATATCCATTTGAGCTTGTGATTTGCTCATATAATTTGCGCCCAATTCTAGATGGCTAAAGTGATTACCTGCATCAAATTCGCGTTTTGCTATAAAGCATATATTTGCACCATGATTTAAGCTATCTAATCCACTTGAAAATTTTATTTCATAATCAAATTCATCATTGAAGGCAGTATTTATATCGCCTGCAATTACTGTTGGTTTATATTTTCTTACATAATCCTTAAAAACATCTATATCATACATGCCTTCTTGCAACAGTACATTGTGATTTTCTTCGTTGTATCCATAGATTGCTCCATATACCCTGTCCCTCTTAGCATCGACTGCAATGGCAACGGGCGACGTGTACATAAAGTTTCTAGATAGGGCTTCAAGTGAAGATACTCCCACAACTGGTATATCTGTAAACTCAGCTAAACCCTTTACGGTAGCAATACCAATACGAATGCCAGTAAAGGAACCTGGCCCTTTAGCCACACCTATCAAGTCAATATCGTCAATTTTCATGTCGTTTGAATCCAATATATAAGACAAATTTGTTATTAATTTTTCTGAATGATCCATATTTGAATTAAAAATAATCTCTCCCAGTATCACATCATTAGACACTAAGCCTATGGACATGTGTTTTGTGGAGGTATCAATTCCCAGTATATTCATTTTTTATCTCCCCCAATATCTCTTCACTTCTATCTCCCTTGGACTTAATAATAAGGATTCTTTCAAATTCTTCTAGTCCTTTTTCGATAAATATATCCAGCCTATCCTTGGGAAGGTATTCTGAAATTTTTTCAGCCCATTCCACTATGGATACTCCATTGGAATATAGATAATCATCAAATCCCAATTCATCAAAATCTCCTATACCGTCTAATCTGTATGTGTCGAAGTGATACATCTCCGTATCGCCAGAATATACATTTAAAATCGCAAAAGTTGGGCTGGTTATATGTTCTGAAATTCCCATGCCCTCACCTATATATTTAGTTAAATGCGTTTTTCCAGCTCCAAGATTTCCATTTAGGGATATAGTATCTCCACCCTTTAGAACTCCACCTAGGAATATGCCGAATTTTCTCATTTCTTCAATTGAATTTATCTTAATATTAATCATTTTAACCTCTCCATACATTATATATCAATTAGCTTTTAATTTAAAGTTTCATAAACAATGTGCCATTTGTCACAGCTTTGTAAAATAACAAACAAGGATTTGGTCTATAATTGTCAAAGGAGGTAAGAATGAAAAAATTAATTAAAAAAGTAGTTGTAGTTGCCTTAATAGCAGTTTTCTTTACAAAAGCAAGCAGCGTTTGCGCCAGTGCTCTAATATATGAAAAGAAGGAAAGAAATAATATTGCATCAGGGGTGACACATGTTAAGGTAGAAAGATTTACACAAGCAGGTTGGATGAATATAAATGTCATCAAGCTTGATACAAAAAATCAATTCTCAAACCTGACATCATTAATACCAAATAACGGAGTATCAACAAAAACTAGTTTATCCACCATGATGGATTCAAAAAATGTTGTTGCAGGAGTAAATGGAGATTTCTTTGAAAGCTCAAAATATACTATGCCATTAGGTGCTTTGTATGAAAATGGCAAACTTCACCTAAGTGCACCAGAAACTGAGTATGGAAGAAATTCATTTTTAATTAAAGACCAAGGAGTAAATGTTGGTGTAATTAACAATTTATTCTCTGTATCAAATTCATCCACATCTTCGAACTTTAGAATTAACGCGATAAATAAGTTATCTAGACCTTATACGGGAATAGCACTTTTAAATAGTAGCTGGGGACCAAAATCACCTGGCAAAAGCTTAGGAAAAAGTGTTGTTGAGGTATTGGTCAAAAACGATGTAGTAGTAGATAAAAGAGTAGATGGGGAGCCCTTTGAGATAACTGAAGATTCCTATGTATTAATACAAATGGGCGAAAATCTACTTTCAATGAACCCAGGGGATGCCTTAAAATTATCCATCAGCGGTTATGACGATTTAAAATTTGCTATAGGTGGCGGAAACGTACTGCTTAAAGATGGAGCAGTCCCAAACAATAACAAATTATCTGGCACTAGGGCTCCTAGAACTGCCATAGCAATCAACGCGAGTAACACAGAATTACTGTTGGTGACTGTGGACGGTAGATCCAACTCCTCCTTAGGTATGAGTGAGGTGGAACTTGCACACTATCTAAAGGAAATCGGAGCATATCAAGCCCTTAACTTAGATGGTGGTGGCTCTACTACAATGGGAATAAAATACTCTGGAAGTACGGAAACCAAAATTGTAAACTCTCCTTCAGAAGGTAGCCAAAGAAGTATAGCAAATGGCGTGGGAATTTCAACTTCGGCTCCTGTTACAGAGATTAATTATTTAAAATTGACACCTAAAAATAAATCAGTATTTTTAACGGAATCTACAGAATTTGAAATAAATGCCTATGACATTTACCACAATAAAATTGATTTAGACAAAAATGGAGTACAATATGAAGTTGTGGGCGGAGTTATAACTGGAAACGTATTTACAAGTGATACTCCTGGAACTGCAACGATTAATGCATCCTATGGAAATGCCACCGGTAGTATGACTATAGAAGTTCGTTCAGAGCTTGTAGAGCTAGAAATTGGGATTGATAGTCTCCGTCTAGGAAGTGGAGATTCCCATACCTTTTCCAATATGGAAGCAATCGATAAAAAGGGATATAGGAAATCCATAAATTCAGAAGGTGTTCAATATGAGGTTATAGGTGATATTGGATATTTCGAAGGGAATAAATTTATTGCTGGAGAAACACCTGGTCAAGGTGCAATAAATATCACTTTCTATGGACTAAATAAATCAATACCTGTTGCCGTTGGAACAGTAAGGTCAGCTGTATACGATTTTAGTGATGTTCAAAATATCACCCTATCGAACAACCCTAATGATGAATTTACACTATCCTCCAATGTCATAAATATGGATGAGAACGTGGACGGTAACAAATCTATAGCCGTATATTACAGTGTGGTAAAAAGCGATAAGCCAAAAAATGTGGACGTTAATTTTGTAAATAAAATTCCACTAGAAAATGCAAATGTTATTGGCATGTCAATCCTGGGAGATAATTCAGGCGCAAAAATAAAAGCGACACTTACTGATGATTTTGGGGTAGAAAAAACTGTTGATTTAGTTGGAAATATTAATTTTTCTGAATGGAAATATGTGGAAGCCAAGGTGCCCACTTCCCTATCTGGAAATAAATATGTAAACAAGCTTTCAATTATAATTGAAAATAAGGAAGCGGAATATATTGGAAAGATAAAATTTGATAATATGATTTCTGGTGTAGGAGTAAACGTTGATCCAACATTGGCTATCCCTTCCACATTGGCTATAGATGACCAAAATTATAATCCAGGTGGATTTGATGCTAAAATCTCAATATTGCCATTACCGAAAACTACAGATAAATCAGCACACATAAATCATATGAATAGTTCATCAGTGGCAGTACCTTATACGGGAGCGGACAATAAACTCTTAGCATCACTTAGTGCTAAAGAAAAAATTGACGGGTCTAGTAAATACAATACGTGGTCTTACTACAATACCGTATTCATAACCCTGGAAACGAACAGTACGGGACTGAGAAATGCAAACCCTAGACAATGGGTTAAGTTTATCGATACCATGACAAATAGGAATGAGAAAAACTACGTAGTTATAGCGCATAACAATCCCGCAAGCATGAAGGATACCAGAGAGAAGGCGCTCTTCTATGAGGTCTTAGAAGCTGCTACAAAAGCAGGGAAAAATGTATTCCTTGTTACTGATGGAAATACAGACAAGTCCGAGTTATTTAACGGGTTTAAAAGAGTTACCTTAAACGTTAATAGCGCACAAAAATCTTTGGATTTATATCTAAAAGATGGAGTGTTGTCCTACGAGCTTGTAAACTTACAATAATTTACACAAAAATTCGATGCAAAAATGCATCGAATTTTTGTTTTTTTATTATTCAGCGTCTACTTCTCTTCTTATCTTACAACCAAGGCTTATGAACTTTGATTCTATGTCTTCATATCCTCTGTCAATATGATATAGGTTGTAAATTTCTGTTTCGCCATCTGCAACCAAAGCAGCTAATATCAACGCTGCGCCACACCTTAAATCCGTTGCGTGAACCTTATTGCCCTTTAGGTCTGCTTTTCCCTTAATGATTGCGGATCTGCCATCTACGCTAATGTTTGCGCCCATTTTGTTAAATTCAGCAACATGCATAAATCTATTTTCAAAAACAGTTTCCATTACGATATTTGTGCCGTCACATTGGGTCATCATCGCCATGAATTGTGCTTGCATATCGGTTGGAAATCCAGGATATGGCATAGTTTTTATATCGATATTCTCCAATTTTTCAGGTCCAATAACTCGAACTGAAGTTTCATGATCCTCGATTATGCAACCAGCTTCTTCCAGCTTAGAAATAATTGGTCTTAAGTGACTGGTTATTACATTGTCAACAATTAAATCTCCCTGAGTCATGGCAGCTGCCACCATAAATGTGCCCGCTTCAATTCTATCAGGAATAATTTGATGTTTAGCACCATAAAGTTTTTCCACTCCCGTAATGGTGATGGTATTGGTACCGGCGCCTCTGATTTTTCCGCCCAGCTTTCGTAGGAAATTTGACAAGTCTACTATCTCTGGCTCCATTGCAGCATTTTCGATGATAGTCTCTCCTTCAGCTAAAACTGCAGCCATCATAATATTCTCCGTTGCACCAACTGACGGGAAGTCTAGATACACCTTATCCCCCACTAGTTTTTCTGAACTGGCAAGTATATAGGAATCTTCACCGTCTTCAGAGTCGCCAAAGTGTTCAATCATATCAGCACCCAGCGCTTTAAATCCTTTTAAATGTAAATCTATAGGTCTTGCTCCGATTGAGCAACCACCAGGTAGTGAGTTTTTAGCTTTACCCATTCTACCTAATAGTGGACCCATTACCAAAAACGATGCCCTCATTTTTCTCATTAAATCATATTTTGTTTCATAGGTAGTAATATTTGCTGCATTTATTTTTATTGTGCCGTCTCCGTTGTTTTCAACTTTGGCACCTAGTGCTTCCAGCACCTCACACATTACCTCTACGTCTTTAAGCTTTGGAACATCCTCAAGTAGTATATCTTCCGTTCCCAACAAACATGCAGCTAATATTGGTAAACTTGCATTTTTAGCCCCACTGGTCCTTACTTTTCCCCTAAGATTGATGCTTTTTTCTACGATCAGCTTTTCCAATCCTTATCCCCCATTCAATATTTATTAGTTAGCATAATTGCTATTATTTTTATAATTTTCCACAATATATTATATCACATTACATATATTAATTCTATTAATCAGAAAGTATAGTTTTCATGAATAAATATGATAGATTAGCAATGCCTGCGCCTATAAACATGGGCACAGTCAACAATACTACGGACAATTCATATCCTAGATTAGATCTTGGGTCAGCATTTCCCTTTATTCTATTCTTTAAGGAGCCTAAAGGTATTCCAAGTGAATTGCCCACCATTATGTCTCTAATTGAACCTAGTATTGCTATGGATTTATCTCTGCCGTATTCCCTCACTACGGATACCCACGAATCGTTATCTGGATTTCCCCTGCTTTCAGCATAATGCTGAGCAAACATAATCGCCTTTAACTCATCCTCAGGTGCAGAAGTTAAATCTCCTGTAAGTAATTTTTTTATTTCATCGTTAGTCATTCCCGAACTCAATGCTAATTTCGTATGGGCATAGGAACACATATCACAGCTGTTTACCTCCGTGACTGCCAACATTATTCTCTCTTTAAATTGTTTGTCTAAAACAGCTTTAGAGATGGCCCCTTTGGAACCACCTCTTATCAACATTGCCTTATAAATGTGTGAATATATTTCACTTATGCTGTACAATTTTCTACCAAAATCCATATTATTCAATGCTTTCTACAGTATAGCCCGCTTCCTCAACTACATGCTTAATTACATCATCACTTATTATGTGATTGGATTTAACAGTAGCGAATGCATTTTCTAAATCAACTGATGCTTCAACACCTTCAATTTCATTTAATGCCTTCTCAACCCTCGCACTACAATGTCCACATGTCATTCCGCTAATATTGATTTTCTTTTCCATACTTTTATCCTCCAAATTTTTATAGTCATTTATGTCTAATTTTGTAATATTTACTTCTATTTCATCTTGCTCGTTCGAAACTATTGAACTAGTCTCAATAGGCTTAAACGTATTTAGTCTAAGGGCATTCCCCACTACGAATAGAGAGCTAATACTCATGGCTCCCGCTGCAATCATTGGAGATAATTTTAGACCAAAGCTGTTGTAAAATATTCCAGCTGCTACAGGTATACCCAAAGTGTTATAGAAAAATGCCCAGAACAAGTTTTGTTTAATATTTCTGATGGTTTGTTTACTCAAATTTATTGCATTTACTACATCGAGTATATTATTTTTCATAAGCACGATGTCCGCTGACTCTATGGCGATATCAGTACCTGCTCCTATTGCAATCCCAATATCAGCCCTAGCAAGTGCAGGTGCATCATTTATTCCATCCCCAACCATCGCAACCTTCTTGCCGCTGGCTTGTACTTCCCTGATGGCAGATTCCTTGCTATCTGGTAAAACATCTGATATTACATTACTTATCCCAATTTCATCTGCTATAGATTTTGCAGTAATTTTATTATCACCTGTAAGCATTATAACATCTAATCCCAAATCCTTTAAGCGTTTTATTGCATCTTTGCTAGTAGGCTTTACAACATCCGCAGCAGCAATAATTCCTAGAATTTCGGTTTCATCTGTAAAATACATTGGTGTTTTGCCTTCTGCAGCTAATCTACTGGCTTCATCTATTGCAACTTGAGAGGTTATATTTAGTTTATCTAATATTTTTGAATTTCCAGCAAAATATTTTTTCCCTTCAATTTCTGCCTCGAGCCCAATTCCAGGTATGGCATTAAAATTGGTGGTCTCGTAGTTTTTTGTATTTTTTCCCTTGGTATATTCCATTATGGCTTCTGCCAATGGATGTTCTGATTTGCTCTCCAAAGCATTTGCTATATTTATCAATTCATCTTTATCGATTGCACCCGTAACGATATCCGTAACAAATGGCTTTCCTAAAGTTATAGTTCCAGTTTTATCCAATACTATCGTATCAATGGCATGAAGTCCTTCTAGGGATTCAGCGGATTTAATCAATACACCGGAACTAGCTCCTTTTCCCGTACCTACCATTATTGCAACTGGAGTCGCAAGACCAAGTGCACAAGGACATGAAATTACCAAAATGGCAACTCCCATGGAAAAGGCAAATTCAAACCCAGCGCCCACTGTCACCCAGTAAATAGTAGCAATTATGGCAATGACAATTACAACTGGCACGAATATACCAGAAATTTTGTCAGCCATCTTCGCTATAGGAGCCTTTGTGGCACTAGCTTCCTCCACCAAGTTTACAATTTGTGAAAGGGTTGAATCCTCTTGGGATTTTGTAACCCTGAGCTTAATATTTCCATTTTTATTTATAGTAGCAGTATATACATCGCTGCCTATTTCCTTCTCTACTGGTATGCTCTCACCCGTTAAAATTGATTGATCTACTGTGGTGCTACCTTCTACTACCACCCCGTCTGCTGCAATTCTTTCACCGGGCTTTACCACCACAATATCATCGATTTTTATTTCTGCAACATCAACTTCAACTTCGATTCCATCTCTTATTATAATTGCTTTTTTTGGTGCCAAGTCTAATAACTTGGAGATTGCGTTGGATGTCCTTCTCTTGGACTTTGCTTCAAAATATTTTCCAAGGGTTATCAAGGTCAAAATAGTGGCAGCAGATTCAAAATAAACCTCGTGACCATATTGCATTATTAAATCATGATTCCCAGTTTTAAAGCCCTCTATTAGTTTGTAAATTACGAATACTCCATATAGCACACTTGCGCCACTACCTATTGCAATAAGTGAATCCATATTAGGAACTTTATTAAATAATGATTTAAAACCACGTTCAAAATAGCTAAAATTTACAAACAAAATAGGTAATGTCAGTAAAAATTGAGTAAAAATGTTAAATAGCGAATTATCATGTCCTTTAAATATTTCTGGAAGTGGAAGACCGTACATCTCACCCATCGCTATATACATTAAAGGAACCAAAAACAAAGCAGATATCTTTAATCGAAAGGATTTATCATCAAGTTCTTCCTTATAGATATCACGGTTTTCTGACACACTTGCCTTGCCTGATTCTTTGCTTGCTTTTAAGCTAGCTTTGTAGCCCGCTTTATCCACAGCCTCAGAGATAGCAGAAATATTTCCCATGGTATCATCTATGTTTACGTTCATGCTTTTTGTAAGTAAATTCACTTCGACTGAATCCACACCTTCGACCTTGCCCACTGCTTTTTCTACAGCAGAGACACAGGCAGCACAGGTCATGCCTTCTATATTATATTGTAATTTTTCCATCATATCATCTCCTAGTAAATTGCTAGGTATTTAATACCCGAATAAAAATTTGATAAACAGAGATGTACAGAGTAATGTACATTTGGAGCCTTAAGCAATATAAAATAAAGTCATAGTATCCCCATTTGAAATTTCTATGGACATAAAATGACTTTGTTTTATTTTAACTATTCAATTTATTTTATTACGATATTATATATTTTTCCAGGTACGAAAATTTCCTTTACGATTGTTTTTCCTTCGAATAGCTTAGCATTTTCTTCGTTTGTAAAAATCAATTCTCTAATTTCTTCTTGAGTCGCATCCTTAGATGCAATAACCTTAAGTCTAACTTTCCCGTTAATTTGGATAGGAACTTCTATTTCATCCCTAACGGTCTTTTCCTCAAGGTATTTTGGCCATTCTTGTTTCGATAAATATCCTTCAAAACCACAAAAATTCCAAAGTTCCTCAGTCACATGTGGTGCTACTGGATTATACAAAAGTAATAATGTTTTATATTCACCATGATTTATCTCACCCTTTTTATTGAATGAGTTTACCAAGGACATTAGCGCCGCTATAGCCGTATTGTATTTCAAGTTTTCAAAGTCGTTTGAAACTTTTTTGATGGTTTGATGCATTTCGATTTCCATATCCTTAGAATATTCTTCTCCAGGTACTAAATTCGCATGTAAATTCCATACCCTCTCGATAAATCTTCTGCACCCTCTCAAGCTTTCATCGGACCAAGGCGCGCTCTTTTCAAAATCACCAATGAACATCTCATAGGTTCTAAGTGTATCGGCACCAAATTCATCAACTATTACATCAGGATTTACTACATTGCCTCTAGATTTTGACATCTTTACGTTTCCAGAGCCTAAAATCATGCCATGGGAGGTTCTCTTTGCATATGGTTCCTTCGTAGGTGCAACTCCTATATCATATAGGAATTTGTACCAAAATCTGGAATATAGTAAGTGCAAGGTGGTATGTTCCATTCCACCGTTGTACCAATCCACATTCAGCCAGTAATCCATATTTTCCTTAGACGCAATAGCCTCATCATTGTGTGGGTCGATATATCTCATAAAATACCAAGATGACCCAGCCCATTGTGGCATCGTATCTGTTTCTCTCTTGGCAGGACCACCACATTTTGGACAGATAGTATTGACCCAATCCGTTATTGTAGACAATGGTGATTGTCCATCCTCTGTAGTTTCATAGTTTTCAACTTCAGGTAAAACAACCGGAAGTTCTGATTCTGGAACAGGAACCCAGCCACAATCCTCACAATAAACCAAAGGTATTGGCTCTCCCCAATATCTTTGTCTAGTGAAAACCCAGTCCCTTAGTTTATAGTTTACAGTTTCTCTGCCTAGTCCATTTTCCACAGCGTAGCTGATAGCCTTATTGATAGCTTCTTGTACAGTTAGTCCATTCAGTATTCCCGAATTTATCATAGTACCCTTATCAATGCTAGTATGTGCCTTTTCAGAAATATCTCCGCCATCCACAACTTGAATAATAGGCATATTAAATAAAGTAGCAAACTCATAGTCCCTTTGGTCATGTCCAGGAACTCCCATTATTGCTCCTGTTCCATAGGTTGCAAGTACATAGTCTGATATCCAAATTGGTATTTCAAGTCCAGTAAATGGATTGATGGCACTGATTCCCTCCAGCATAACACCGGATTTGTCCTTAACCAATTCAGTTCTCTCAAAATCTGATTTGTGGGAAGCTTCATGGGCATAGTCTTCTACAACAACTATGTTTGTTATCTTATCCCTATATTTATTTATTATTTGATGCTCTGGAGCAATAACCATGTAGGTAGCACCGTAAACCGTATCTGGTCTAGTAGTAAATACCTCCAAAACGTCATCTGTGTCCTTTATTTTAAACTTAAGTTCAGCTCCAACGGATCTTCCAATCCAGTTGATTTGTTGTGCTTTAATTCTCTCCGCATAATCAACTTCGTCTAAGTCATCTATTAATCTGTCGGCATACTCTGTAATCTTAAGCATCCATTGGCTTCTAACTTTTCTTTCGACTTGAGTATTACATCTTTCGCACTCACCTTGGATAACTTCTTCATTTGCCAAACCTACTCTACATGAAGGACACCAATTGATAGGCATCTCCTTCTTGTATGCAAGTCCTTTTTCAAACAGCTTTAAGAATATCCATTGTGTCCATTTATAATATTCAGGGTCAGTTGTGTTTACTTCCTTAGACCAATCGAAGGAAAATCCTATGGACTTTAATTGCTCTTTAAATCTTGCAACATTTCTTTCAGTTACGATTTTTGGATGAATCTTATTTTGTATAGCGTAGTTTTCAGTTGGAAGCCCAAAAGCATCCCAGCCCATGGGAAATAGAACGTTATACCCTTCTAGTCTCCTCTTTCTGGAAACTATATCCAAGGCTGTATAAGGTCTTGGGTGACCAACGTGAAGGCCTTCACCTGATGGATATGGAAATTCAACAAGTGCATAAAATTTTTCCTTGCTAGGGTCATAATGGCATTCGAATGTTTTGTCTTCATCCCAATAATTTTGCCACTTTTTCTCTATTTCTTTATGATTATATTCTCTCATTTATCCTCCCTTAAAATTCAGCGCTGCCTACAGTCCTTGGGAATGGAGTTACGTCTCTTATATTTGAAATACCTGTAATATACATAATCATTCTTTCAAATCCAAGACCGAAGCCTGCATGTTTTGTGGTACCATACTTACGTAATTCCAAATACCACCAGTAATCCTCAGGATCCATATTAAGGGCTTCGATTTTGCCCCTTAATACATCTTCTCTCTCTTCCCTTTGGCTACCGCCGATTAACTCTCCAACACCTGGCACCAAAAGGTCCATTGCTGCTACAGTTTTCTCATCTTCGTTCAATCTCATGTAGAATGCTTTAATTTCTTTTGGATAATTAATTACAAATACAGGTCCATCGAAGATTTCTTCTGAAATATATCTTTCGTGTTCGGTTTGAAGGTCCATACCCCATGATACGGGATATTTAAACTCTCTCCCTGACTCTTCAAGTTTCTTTATAGCATCCGTATAGGTAATCACACCAAACTCCGAGTTTGCAATCTTGGTCAATCTCTCGATTAGCGTGTTATCTATGAAATTGTTGAAAAATTCCATTTCGTCCTTAGCATGCTCTAAAATATAACTAATTATATATTTTACCATATCTTCAGCTAATTTCATATTATCATTTAAGTCTGAGAAAGCTATTTCAGGCTCTATCATCCAAAACTCAGCAGCATGTCTTGGCGTATTGGAGTTTTCAGATCTAAAGGTAGGTCCAAATGTATAGATATTTTTAAAAGCTTGTGCAAATATTTCAGCTTCCAGCTGTCCACTAACTGTCAAGTGAGTTTCTTTACCGAAAAAGTCCTCACTGTAATCAGCTTCACCATCTTCAGTTAAAGGCACATCTTTAGGTGAAAGAGTAGTTACTCTAAACATTTCTCCTGCGCCCTCTGCATCTGAACCAGTGATAATAGGTGGATGTGCATAAACAAAATCTCTCTCTTGGAAAAATTTGTGAATTGCATAAGCAGCTAAACTTCTCACTCTAAAAACAGCTTGGAACGTGTTAGTTCTAGGTCTTAAATGAGCTATCGTACGCAGGTACTCAAGTGTATGTCTCTTCTTTTGTAGAGGATAATCGCTATTAGATAGTCCTTCCAGTTCGATTTTTTTAGCTTTTATCTCAAAGCTTTGCTTAGCACCTGGAGAAGCCACAACAGTACCAAACACCCTAATGGCTGTACTGATTGGATATTTTATCACTTCTGAAAAGTTTTCCAGGTCATTGTCCATAACCACCTGTACCGTTTTAAAGCTAGTTCCATCTGTCAGTTCAATAAATCCAAAGGCTTTAGAATCTCTAAGTGTTCTTATCCAGCCCTCTACCATTACATCCTTTCCGATGTAATCACTTTCGTGTTTGATTAATTCTCTTAAATCGATTGACATAATTTCCTCCTAAAAATTATTTTACTTTTATTACCGC
Source organism: uncultured Peptoniphilaceae bacterium (assembly GCA_964445145.1). Taxonomy (GTDB): domain Bacteria; phylum Bacillota; class Clostridia; order Tissierellales; family Peptoniphilaceae; genus CAYUJY01. Next base: position 18,486 of record CAYUJY010000006.1, read on the forward strand.
ATCTTACGAAATAAAAAAAGTCCCCCATCCCTAAGGACGAAAGACTTAACTCACGTGGTGCCACCTTTTTTTATTCTCATATAGATAACGGCTATTTCCCGTCCGGTTTATGTATTATCCGGAAAACTCAGAGTTGTTATTCACATACTTTCAGTCGTCGCCTTTCACCAATTAGCAACTCTCTGTAGACCTTCCATAAGCTACTTCTCTCATCACAGTTAATTGATTATATCTAATTTTTTCACTGGTGTCAAATTAATTAACCTGTTCAACAGTCAAATATACAATGTTAATTCTTCGTAAAGATTTTTTTATACAAATGGAGTCTTATAGTACCAGGTCCACGATTATATTACTTTTTCATTGATTAATTATTAAAAAAATTCATGGAAGCTAAAGTCTCCCATGAACCATAAATCATATTCTATATTTTCCTATTCCACGTCTTTTTACCAAATTCAGCCATTCCTTATTATTATTGGTGGTCTCAAGCATTTCCAGAACCATCTCCGTAACTTCTTGGGTAGATAGCTCACTCATGGCTCTCCTAATCGTCGTCACTGCTTCTAACTCTTCCCTGCTAAGCAAAAGCTCTTCTTTTCTAGTTCCCGATTTGTAAATATCTATCGCCGGGAATATTCTTCTCTCAGAAAGCTTTCTATCTAGTATGATTTCCATATTTCCCGTACCTTTGAATTCCTCATAAATTATATCATCCATACGAGAACCAGTTTCAACCAGTGCCGTAGCTAGTATAGTGAGGGAGCCTCCATTTTCAATATTCCTTGCTGCCCCAAAAAACTTTTTAGGTTTATAGAAGGACAGTGGATCCAATCCACCAGATAGTGTTTTGCCGCTCGGAGGTGTAACTAGGTTGT
>CAYUJY010000006.1:19373-26343 GCA_964445145.1 uncultured Peptoniphilaceae bacterium
GCGGGCTAGTTTCGTTATGGAGTCCAGTAAAATTACTACGTTGTCTCCTTGTTCCACTAGTCGCTTTGCCCTTTCTATTACCATTTCCGCTACTTTTATATGATTCTTTGCCTGTTCATCAAATGTGGAATAAACTACTTCCCCTTTTACATTTTTCTTCATATCCGTAACTTCCTCTGGCCTCTCATCAACCAATAGGACGATTAGTTTTATGTCAGGATACTTTTCCTCTATGGCGTGGGCAATCATCTTTAAAAGGGTCGTTTTGCCCGATTTAGGTTGGGATACGATAAGTCCCCTCTGACCTTTCCCTAAGGGTGATATTAAATCGATTAGCCTAGTAGCCAATCTGTCGCTAGAGGTCTCAAGGGTTATTCTTTCCTCGGGATATATGGGAATTAAATCTTCAAAATTTCTCCTTCTAGGAATTGATGCAGGAGTTCTATCGTTTACATGGTTAATGTAAATCAAAGCGTTAAACTTTTCAGTGCTAGACGGAGGTTTTACTACTCCTATTACATTATCTCCAGTTTTTAATTTGAATCTTTTAATCTGTGATGGAGATACATACACATCGTCTTCGCTGGATAGATAATTATTTCTACGCAAGAATCCATATCCATCCTGCATAACTTCTAAAATTCCACCTACATAATTAATATCAGACATGGATTCCAATAAATTAGATGCATTTTCAGATAGGTCCTCCAAATCAATTCCCTTCAATTCTGCTAAGGACGGCTCATCATCTTCATTATTATCATCGGTTTCTATATAGTCAACGTCTTCATAATCATTATCCTCAATGTCATCACTTAATAGATCTACAAGTTCAGATTTTTTGTAATTGTAGGTATTTGTAATTTCTGCAGACTTTGCCATTTCCCTTAACTCGGAAATGGATTTTGACTCCAAATCAATTCTCTTGCTTTGTTCCTGATCGATAAGTGACCTTAGGTCACTCTTTTTGTATTTGTAAGGCGATTTTATTCCAATTTTTTCAGCCACATCCCTCAATTCTATAAGTGACATGGAATCCAAATCCTTGTTTTCAAATTCTCCTGCTTGGGTGCCTTTTATATCTGCGTTTAGATTAGTAGTGGAAATCAAATTTATTAGATCTGATTTCGAGAGATTATCCCCCAATTTTAAGCCCAAACTTTGAGCTATCATTCTCAAATCCCCTATACTCTTGTCATGCAAAATATCTATTCCCTTGTTGTTTGTCTTCTTATTCATAGCTCCACCTATTTTATTATCCCTAATTCTTTATAATACTTAAGCGCACCCTCATGTATCGGTAAATCTGCAATGTCTTCTATAGCTGACTCCACGGTCAACTCCTCTAGAAAAGCATTGGATATTTTTAGCTCGTCTAGATTTTCCCAAAATGTTTTTGTCAGCTCATATACTAAATCTGCGTCCATGTCAGAACTTGTAAACATCACCATTTTTATGGCTGAGGTATTAATATCCCTATCTAGCTCCTCATAGGTGCCAGCCTTGATTGTATAATTCGTATACCATGGATATTCATTCTTTAAGTCATCCACCAGCTCTTTGGGAATTTCCAGCACTTTTGTATTTGTGGTTTTTAGCATTTCGCTAACTGCAGATGTTGGAGTTCCCGCCATTATCCACGCGCCTTCAATTTGTCGATTTCTCATTAAATCGATTGCTTCCGTAAAACCTACGAATTGTGGCTTTATATCCTCTGGATAATTTAGTCCAACTGCTTTAAAGTGAATTGCCGATTCGACCTCTGTTGTGCTTCCCGGCGTTCCTGGTGCAAAGCTCTTACCCTTTAAGTCGCCTAAGGTATTTATGGAACCATCGTTCACAACTACGACTTGATTAGGGTTATAATATAGTCCGGCAATAACTCTGATTTTGTTATTAGGCCTACCCTCAAACTTATCCAATCCATTTAAGGATTGATATACGTTTGAAGAAACTGCCATACTTATGTCAGCCTCCCCTTGTTGTAGTAAATTCAAATTGTCTATGCCGCCGTTTGATGCTTGGGCATTTGCTTTTATGCCATCTACTTTTTGGTTCCACAAGTTAGCAATGGAATTTCCAAAGGGGTACAATGAACCAGTAGTTGCTGCAGTCGGTATGTTTATATACCTAACTTCCTTTTCTGATTTTCCCGATCCACAGCCGGCAACAAATAGTGCCACCAACACAAATATCAATAAATTCTTACGCTTCAATTACTTCGTTCCTCCTAAAGTCTTTAACAAAAATTAATATAAATACTACGATACCTAATAAGTCCGTAACTAAATTTGGATCTATCATCAGCAGACCAACTGCAAATAACAATATTCTATCCAATCCCGACAATCTATTTTTCAATATCCCTTCGAATGAAGCAGCAATATTAAATACACCAAAAGTAGAAGTTAAAATAATTCGAATTAAATAAAATGTATCCACATTCTCCACTGCTCCCAGCAGCAGTTCTGGATTTATTAAAAAGAAAAATGGCAATAAAAATCCTGTGATGCCCAGTTTTACAGCTATGATGGAAGTTTTCGTCTCATTTGCCCCAGCTATCCCCGCAGCTACGTATGAACTGATTGCAACAGGTGGTGTAATGTTTGATAAGCACGCATATATTAGACAAAACATGTGGGCAGCAATTGGGTTTGCTCCTATTTTTAATAATACGGGAACTGCAACGGACACAACTATTACGTAAGCGGCCACACCAGGTACACCCATACCCAAAAAAGTGCTCATTGTCATAACTAAAAATCCTGCAAATAAAAGACTGTCCATTCCAGACATGCTCATGATAAGGTTACCGAAATTTAAACCTAGGGCAGTCAAGGAAACTATACCGATTATAACTCCGATTAACAAACATGAAATACCCACATTCACAGTAGCCAAGGTTCCATCTATTAGGGATTTTTTAATAAGTTCCAAATTCATTTTATGGTCCTTGGTAAATTGTGATACTACAATGGTTACTAATATCCCAATAACCGATGAAAATATTGGAGAAAATCCAACCATAATCAATCCGATTAAAACAAAAATCGGAATCGAAAGAATTCCACGACTCTTTATAACCTCTTTAACATCTGGAAGATTTTCCTTCGCTACACCCTTTAAGCCCAATCGTTTGGCCTCCAAATGTACTGAAACCATCACCCCAAAATAGTATAGAAACGCTGGAAGTATGGCAGCTATCATGACTTTAGAATAGCTAATACGCAAGTATTCAGCCATAATAAATCCGACTGCACCCATTATCGGTGGACAAAACTGTCCCCCCGTAGAAGCAGTAGCTTCCACTGCAGCTGCAAATTCTTTTTCATATCCAACATCTTTCATAAGCGGTATTGTGATAGATCCTGTGGTAGCCACGTTAGCTACGGCACTACCGTTTATCATGCCCATTAACGCACTAGCTACCACCGCTACCTTTGCCGGTCCGCCTGGCTTATGTCCAATAAAAGCAAGGGCAATATCGTTGATAAAATCACTCATACCACTATTTTTTAAAAATTCTCCAAACATTATAAACACAAATATATAGGAAGCGCACACACCGATGGCAACTCCGAAAATTCCTTGACTCCCCCACACTAGATGGGATAGTAGTCGATTTATGGAAAACCCTGAATGGCTGATGGCAGCAGGTGCATATCTACCAAATAATGCATATGCAAAAAATATGAGAACGAGGATTAACAAATTTTTGCTAGTAAAGTATCCAGCAATTAAGATTAAGAAAATTGCAAAAAATCCTACACCATAATCTATATTACTTAAAACCCCTCCAGATAATGCAATCCTGGAGAAATTTAAAATTATATGCCCAAATAGCAAAAAAGTAGCTATAAGCAGCATCAGGTATATCCAATTGTATGTTTTATTCTTATCCTTTTGTACTTTCGTATAAAAAACTAACGCCAACATTCCCAAGGAGAAATAGGATCTAAAGGAAATTGTCTCAATAATTTGGTAAAAATTTAAAAAGATAATGGAAATGCTAAATAGAAATATAATAAGATTTATTATTCTTCTTGATTTTTCAGTTGAAATTTTTTTCACCTTCTATAGTAAATTCAAACTAATAATAACAGATATGTGGGTAATTATCAATAAAATTGATTTTTATAATGAAAATAAAAATAAAAATAGGGGCTAATTAAAGCTCCTAATTTACACTTAAAAGTTATTAATACAGGTCCTCAACTTCTACGCCAGGATTGTTTTTATTTTGTATATATTTATGGATTCTATTGGCTATTTTTTTAGCACCTGCCACTGCGTCGACTACTGTTCGTGCGCCAGTTACCACATCTCCTGTTGCAAAAACGCCTGGATGTGTAGTTTCGCCATGCTCATCAGTAATTATCAAGCCCTTTTCGTTCAGCTTCAATAACTCGTCTGAATTTGCGATATTTCTTTGGGATGCTTGGCTAATTGCAATCACTATTGAATCACATTTGAAAAACTCTCTCTCGTCTGTCGCACCTTCTTCAGTATTCTTCAAGTACAACCCATCCTCAGTAAACTCTAATGGCTCCCTATGGAATCTGAATTCTACCCCGTCTAGTTCCGTGTAGGTTATTTCTTCTTCCGTCGCTCTAATGTCCTCTCTACCTCTCCGGTAGAAGATTATTACATTTCTAACGCCTTTACGTTTAGCTGTTCTAGCCACGTCCATGGCTACGTTCCCTGCGCCTATTACCACACAGGTTTCGCCAAGGTCATATACATCAGGTGATTTCAAAAAGTTTATGGCATGATAGACATTAGGTAAGGTTTCTCCCTTTAAGTTAATCTTTCTAGGATTCCAAACTCCAGTTCCTACGAAAATCGCATCGTACTCGTCCCTAAACAAATCTAGAAGCGTTAATGTCGGACCTATGGTGGAGTTTGGTTGAATTTTTATTCCCAAATCATGCAAATGTGTCTCCAATTTGTCTAAAGTTGCCTTTGGCAATCTGTACTCTGGTATACCATATCGCATAACACCGCCGATTTTTGGCATGCTTTCAAATATAGTTAACTTGTAACCATGGGTAGCTAAAAACACAGATAAACTTATTCCGGCAGGTCCACCACCGATTACAGCTACTTTTCCGTTGAAACAATCTTCGCACGCTTCTTCCTTCATACCTAAATAAAAGTTAGATATATAGTTTTCGATTGCAGATATGTGTATTGGATTAGATTTTCTATTAAGTATACAATGACCTTCGCAGTAATTTCCCACGGGACAAATCATAGAACAAACTACAGAAAGTGGATTGTTTCTATAAAGCATAGTTCCTGCATCTTCAATTTCTCCTTGTAGTAGCATGGAAATCATTTGTGGTATTGGAGTATTTACAGGACACCCTTCTCTGCAGAGGGGTTTTTTACATTGTAAGCATCTTTTGGATTCATCTAAAATATGAACAGCCATAATTACCTCCCTAATTATTTATATTTCTATAAGTATATCACAGCCATTTTATTTCTCAATTATTTATGCAACAAAAAACCAATTGGCATTCCAATTGGTCCCTCGTCAATTATTTATGTTTGGATGGCATATTCGGCGGTGATACTACATAATAACCCCTAACGTTAGTCGAGGTTCTATTAATTATTCTATGAGGGATGTTTTCTCGCACATATGCACAATCTCCCTCTTCGAGATTATATATTTCATCTCCATACATAAGCTCAACAACACCTTCTGTAACTAAAATTATCTCTTCCTCAGAATGAATTACATATTCATCCGAATCCTCTGAGTTCGGTGGTAAGAAAAATTCTACCATCATCATCTTTGGACTAAAACTCAATTTGTTTGACATTATAGACACAATTTCAAACTTCGTGTCAGAGTTTGGAAAAGTCATAGTAGTTCTTTCTGACTTCTTCACAACAATATCTTCACTCTCCGATTCATCAACCAATAAATATATAGGGGTTTTTAACGCTCCCGCTATCTTCTTTAGTGACGATAAGCTCGGCTCCACAAGATTTCTCTCCAGCTGAGAAATGTAGCTTACAGACAAGTCGGACATCTGTGCTATATCATTTAACTTCAGATTTTGAGATTTCCTTAATGCTCTAATTCTTTCGCCTAACATATTTCCTCCTTAATGCTTTGAATATATACCATATTAATTATATCCTTAATTAAAACAAAATACCATAAATTTTGTATTAGTTGTAAAATAAACACAATATTTTAATATTAATTTATGTTTTACTAAATAACTTAATAATTGTTTACATAGTATGAATACCCACATTAATTGGAATATTTAGTAAATATTTTTTTATGAAAAGGTTTCTACGGTAAAAGATTGTCCGGATTTTTCAACTCATACCCTAACTGTAAGATACTCTCCCTCACCAATACATCCATGGAGTCTACGATTACATCTTCATACTGGCTGAGACCTTCTATTAATGATAACTCCGTACAAGCAACTACAATCATTTGAGCTCCATTATCCCTTAAGTTTTCTATCAACTCCAAAAATTCTGGATAGATAGTTCTTCCAGTAGATTTTGTTTCATAGATCACTTCCATCAGCATATCCATAACATCATCATTAAGATTTATTGTCTCAATGCCGTACTTCTCTGCGTATTTTTCAAATACACCTGATTGTATTGTGCCCCTCGTTCCCAGCACTGCAATTGTTTGGACACCTTTAGAATTGATATACTTTATCGTCTCGTCAATCATATTTATAATTTTTATGTCAGTGAGGGCTTGTACCTCATCATAAAAATAATGAAAAGTATTACATGGCACGGCAATTCGCTTAATACCTTCATTCTCAAATGTCGTTAAATCTTCTTTTACTACATCCAATAGCATGTTGGGATCCAATTGCTCCATAATAATAGTAGTTCTATCTGGTATGTCAGTATCGCTAATAATTATGGTTTTTATATGCTCTTGGTCCGTGCTTGCTTTCGTATTATTTACCACTCT
>CAYUJY010000007.1:0-8497 GCA_964445145.1 uncultured Peptoniphilaceae bacterium
TATTTTTATGGACAAATTCATTTGTGGTTGACATAATAATTTATTAATGACCATCGTACAAATCGTCTTTCAAATGAGTAAAGTTTTTGTCCACCTCACCCGTTATAATAATATCATCCACCGATAAATTTTCAATAATTATTTCATCTTTTAAATCAAATCTAGCCTTTACCATTTCTTGGAGTGGAGAAATTTGAATAACAGTGCCCTTTCCCCTTTCGGTAGTAATTATTGAGCCAACCTTTGGCATTTTCTGAAGTAAGTATTCATAGCCTTCCTGTTCATAGGCTAGACAGCACATAAGTCTGCCGCAAATGCCAGATATTTTTGTTGGATTTAAGGAAATGCTTTGGTCCTTAGCCATTTTTATAGATACTGGACTAAACTCAGACAAATGATTTGAACAACAAGTTTCTCTGCCGCAGTAGCCTAGAGAGCCAATCAGTTTAGCTTCATCCCTAACACCTATGTGCCTAAGTTCAATTCTAATTTTAAATATCATTGCCAATTCCTTGACCAATTCTCTAAAATCAATTCTATTGTCTGCAGTAAAATAAAATAGCACCTTATTGTTATCAAAGGTATATTCAGTATTTACTAATTTCATATCTAGATTATGTTCTACTATCTTGTTAGCACAAATCTCATGGGCATCCCTTGCCTTAACTAAATTTTCTCTGTGGGTTAAAATATCGTCATCTGTAGCAATCCTAATAACTTCCTTTAAAGGGAGTATTAGCTCTGAATCCGAAACATTTTTTATATCTGAAACCACCGAGCCCATTTCTATTCCCCTAGCAGTTTCAACGATAGCAAAATCTCCCCTCTGAACAGGGATATTGTTGGGTGAAAAGTAGTATACTTTACCTGCTTTTTTAAATCTAACTCCAACTACGTCTGCCATTTGCATTCCTCCATCAAATCTATAAAAAATAATTCAATCGCAAAGGTTGAATTTATATTATATTTTAAGTTTTTCTTTAATTTTATCAGATTATCACGTATTTTCAATAATATGTCAAATTTTATAAATTTTTCTGAATTTAATAAGCCTATCATATCTTTATTGGACACAAGTGAATCATCCTCTGTTTTCTTATAAATCATTAAATCCTTCAGCCAACTGATGTACAAATCTAATATTTCATCTAAATTATCAATCTCAGCTTCGAAAAACGAAAGATTTTTATATACATATTCATTGTCGGATTTTAATCCTTTGTCGAGAATTTCAATAGATCTTTTTCTCCTATTTTTAAAATCCTCGTCACTAATAATTTTTATTGCCTTACCGATGGAACCGTTTGAATAATCAGCGTAGAATGAAGCTTCTTCCTCCCCCACATCATAAACCTTAACTAGATACTCAATTATCTTGTACCTGGAAATTGGTAAAAATTTATATGTTTTTAACCTGGACAAAACTGTATCTAATATCGCGCTGTTATTTTGAGATAGTAGGATAAGTCTACCGTAGCTGGGTGGTTCCTCTAAAGTCTTTAATAAAGCATTTTGAGCTTCCGAAGTAGCTTGTTCAAAATGTTCTATCAATACAACCTTTAACTTAGATTCAAATGGTTTTATTGATAAAAATTCAATTACTTCTGCTACCTCACCTTTTTTTAGACTTTTAGTTTCTGGAGTTATAAAAAGATAATCTGGATTTGTTTCACTTTTAAACTGGATACAGCTGTCACATATGCCACATGGAGCATTTTCTACGTCTTCACATAATAATGCATTTGCAAATACTTTCGCCGTGTATTTTTTCCCGACTCCTCCAACTCCATCAAAAAGAAGGGCATGATTAATCCTGTCAGACTTTATCATGCCCATAAGATCATCTACAATTTCTTCATGACCGATTATATCTTCAAATTTCATTATATGCTCAAAGCCTTATTGATATCCATTATGAAAAGATGTGCCCCATGAACCATTATTTCAGAATTGTTATCCTCTATTACTTCAGATTTTACTGATTTTTTTATTAATTCCTTTGCAATTTCCAGATTCTCTACATCTACTCCTATAAGAAAAGTAGTGTTCCCAGATTTTAAGAAGCCTCCCGTGGAAGATAATTTGGTAATCTTAATGTTAGAATTTAAAAATGCCAACACCACATCATTCACGAACTTGTCTTGAATTATTGCCAATATGAGTTTCATAATTCCTCCTAGTAAACAATATGTTCTTCTACATCTAAAAGAAATATATTAGCTCCGCCAACTTTCACTTCTAAAGGATATGGCATATAACCATCAGCTTGCATGGATATTGTCAATAAAGAAGAGGTAATTTCTCTAGTTTTACAATTTCTTTCAATTATTTCGATAGCTCTTTGGACATCTTCATCCTCTAACCCTAATAATAGAGTTGTGTTACCAGATTTCAGAAATCCTCCAGTAGAAGCCAGCTTTGTAACTCTGAAGTTTTCCTCCATCAGCTCATCAACCAATATTAATGAGTCCTGGTCCTGTACTATTGCAATAAGTAATTTCATCGCAAATCCTCCATAATTATTTTCATACAGACGTTAAACACTTCGTCTTCCGTCTGATTTGCATTTATTTTTATTACATTTTCGGGAAACATATTAATCGCTTCCACATACCCATTATACACTAAATTATGAAATTGTAGTCCCTCCAATTCCAAACGGTCCAAATCTCTACCTATGGTTTTTCGTTTTAGAGTAATTTCAGGTTCTATATCAAAAAATATTATTCTATCTGGATAGACTCCATCCATAGCAAATTTGTTCACTGCCATGACCGTTTCCATTCCCAAACCCCTAGCACCACCTTGGTATGCTAAGGATGACATGACAAATCTGTCACTTAGAACAATTTTTCCATCTTCAAGGGCTGGTCTTATTTTCTCATAAACGTGTTGTGATCTAGAAGCTGCATAAAGTAAACTTTCAGCAATATCAGACATATTATTATTCAACTTAGACAGTAAAATTTTTCTTATGTCTTCACCAATATCAGTACCCCCAGGCTCCCTCGTTAGAACAACATCGTAACCTAAGGAAATCAACTCGTCGTTAATCCTCTTGCCTATGGTGGATTTTCCTGAGCCATCTGGACCTTCTAAAGTTAGAAAATAACTCTTTCTCATTCCGCAACCACTATCTTGGTACCATTGTCCGTAAGATTGACAATATTAATACCATTATCGATTAAAAACATTAAATAATCAAAAACTTCCTGAGTCATTACCTCGCCCGCTGCCAGTAGTGGCACTCCAGGTGGATATGGGATAATCGGTGTCGCAGCAATTTCGCCCACAGAATCCTTCAAGTCTATCAGCTTCTTTTGTCCAAAATAGGTATCTGCAGGACTTTTAGCTATAGTGGGTTTAGGCATATCTAAAGAAATTTCCTTAACAGGTTCTCTCTTTTCTTTGCTAGCTAAATCAGCTACTGCTTCAATCAATCTCTCAAAATCTTCTTTAGTGTTCATAACGGTAGACATGGCAAGTACATTGTAATAATCGCTCATTTCCATCCTTATGTTATAATCCGTATACAGTAATTGTTTTAATTCTACACCTCTATACCCTTGTAGCTCAAACAAAATTTTTGTAATATCTATATCGAATATTGTTGGGTCATCTGGGTCGTCTTCAAATACCGCAACCCCATCTATAGCCTTTAATCTTTCGATAACAGATTGTAAATATGGTAGGCTATTATCCAATTCTTTACCACCTATGTCATCCATATATGCTATGCCCGCTTCATTGGAAAGTGTGAATAAGTAAGATGGACTTGTGGTAGTGTACAACTGATATCTATCCATCAATTTATTAATATCAACTCTATCGCTACATACGTGTATTATCGAAGTTTGCGTCAAACTCGGAAGAGTCTTATGGGTTGAATGAATCACTATATCTGCACCAGTTTCTATGGCAGACTTTGGAAACTTTTCCGTATATACAAGGTGGGGACCATGTGCCTCATCAACTATCAAAATTTTGTTTCTTTCATGGACAATTTTAGCTATCTTTTCAATGTCTGAACACACACCATAATAGTTGGGGCTGGTTAGCACCACAGCTTTTATATCGGGATGTTCGTTTAAAGCAGTTTCAACGTCTTCTGGGTTTATACCAGAACTTAAATCGTATTTTGTATTGTAATATGGATATAAATAAACTGGTATCAAATCATTTAGAATCATTGAATTATATATAGATTTATGGCAGTTTCTCTGTACCAAAATTTTATCTTTTCTCTTTGTAACAGCGCTAAGAGCTATATAGTTGCTCCCAGTTGATCCATTTACAGCATATATTGTATATTTGGCACCTACGACTTTTGCAGCTTCCTTTTGGGACTCCGCAATAATTCCATGGGGTTCCAAAAGATTATCCATACCCATGGTTTCAGTTGTATCTATCATAGGCATTAATTTTGCCCAATCTATATTAGTAAGTCTTCCTTTGTGTCCAGGAAAGTGAAAGGATACACTATCCTCCTCGACAAGCTTAATTAAGGCATCCATTACAGGTCTTTTCATTTACCTTATTACCCCCTTTAAAATATGTTTTTATTATAACATACTAACCGTACTTACAAAATAAATATATAAGCGCAGATTTTGTCATATGAACAATAAATTTTCAAGTTTATTATATCATATGGATAATTATAATTCATAATTGTTTCCGTAGGGATTGGTCATCCTTGACAATCCGTCCGACCGATAGGGAGGAAAATTATTCATCAACGTGGTGTAGCAATTCATAATCCTTAATTCTTAATTCTTAATTAGTTCCGTAGGGATTGGTCATCCATGACAAGCCGTCCGACCGATAGGGCGGAAAATTATTTGCCAACGTGGTGTATCAATTCGTATCTTCGTTTTATACATAAATTTTCGAAACTTTTGTTTAATAAAATTATCGCCACTTCGTGTCGACGGTTCGTCTATGAAGACCGAACCCTACCCTCCGGGAACCCAGGGTTGGGCATCTGTAGGGATTGGTCATCCCTGACAATCTGTCCGACCGATAGGGTGGAAAATTATTCGCCAGTATAGTAAGGCAATTCGTATCTTCGTTTTATACATAAATATTCGAAACTTTTCATACTAAGGTACTTAACGCGAGTAGAATTATCCATGTTATTAATATTATCCTTTTCATTTTCTCTCCTCCATAAATTATTAATAAATATATTTCTAGGAAAATATTTCTTTATAATATAATCGTAGCAGATATATTTTTCGTTGTATGTTCCCCAATAGGAGACAAGAATTAGTTATTTTATGATTACTTATAAAAAATGGTTCAAGCTTTTCGCCTGAACCACTAATCTTTAAATTTATTTTCTTTTCCCCTTGCTCCTTGCTGCTCGTTCTATTCTTATCGGCTTTCCTTTAAATAGAGTTCCATCAACAGCATTTATCAAGTCTTGAGTAATTTCAGTCTTTACATCTGCAAATGAGAAGCTATCATAGATGTCAATATCTTTGATTGAGCCTTTCGGTAAATCAGTTGAATTTTCCAATAGGGTCAATAGATGTCTAGGGCTTATATTATCCTTTTTACCTAAGCTGATAAACACTCTTGATATTGAAGTCTTAGCTTTTGAAAAGTCTTCTTTTTGTCTTCTGTTATCTCGACTATCTCTGCCATCCCTAAATTCTCTGTCGCCACGTTCTTTTCTAGTTCTCTTTTCAATCCTCTTAGAATTGTCTATCATGTCCAATTCTTCGTGCATACCTAGTTTGGAACTTGTGGACGCCTTAAATAAAAGTGCTGCAGCTATATCTACTGAACTGTAATCTTGTAACATCAATGAGTCTACAACATTTTTGAATTTAACTTGTTGTTCATCATCAATTATAGTTTTTATTTCTTCAATTAGCATTTCGTTGTGTAGAGTTCTCAATTCTTCCAGCTTAGGAACTTCGAGTCTCTTTATATTTGCCTTGGAATATCTCATGATGTCCTTTAGCTTATAAATATCTCTTCCCACTACGAAACTGTAAGCTGCTCCAGTTCTACCTGCTCTAGCTGTTCTCCCGATTCTGTGTACATAGTTTTCTTCGTCTTGTGGCAGGTCATAGTTCACAACCATGTCCACGTCGTCTACGTCTATACCTCTGGCAGCAACATCTGTAGCCACAAGTATATCGATTGTTCCTTCTCTGAATTTTCTCATAACTACGTCTCTGGAAGTTTGCTTTAAATCCCCATGAAGTCCATCAGCAAAATATCCCCTAGCTTGTAGCTGTGATGTTAATTCATCGACCATCTTTTTTGTATTACAAAATACTATTGTCAGTTTAGGATTTTGAATATCTAATAATCTAGAAAGGATTTCTGTTTTCATATTAGATCTAACTTCGAAATAAAATTGTTCAATGTTAGCTACGGTCAATTCCTTATGAGCAATCTTTACGGTTACTGGATCTTGTTGGAATTTTCTTGAAAACTCCACTATTTTTTTATCTATCGTTGCTGAGAAAAATGCTACTTGATGTTCTCCTTCAATAGATCCAAGGATTAAATCCATATCTTCTCTAAAGCCCATATCGAACATTTCGTCAGCTTCGTCCAACACAGCTATTTTTATATTTTCCAGTCTTATACTTCTTCTTCTCATGTGGTCCATTATACGTCCAGGAGTACCTACTACTATTTGCGCTCCTTGTTTAAGACCCCTTAGCTGCCTATCGATGGCTTGTCCACCATATACCGGCAAAATCACTGCTTCTTTTCTGTGTTTTGCTAAAGTATTTAGTTCGTTTGATACTTGTATTGCCAACTCTCTTGTCGGTACCAAAATAATCCCCTGAAGAATTCGTTCGTCCCAGTTGATTCTTTCTAGCATCGGTATTCCGAACGCCGCCGTTTTTCCTGTACCAGTTTGTGCTTGCCCTACTAAGTCTTTTCCTTCTAGTAGTACTGGTATTGCATCCCTTTGGATTGGGGACATTTCTTCAAATCCTATGTCCTCTATTCCATCCAAAAGCCATTTGGATAATTCCAATGTATTAAATTTGTATTCCATTTTTCCTCCATTTCAATTGATTTAAGTATAATCTTAAATCTGCTAGATTACAACATAAAAGAAAGACCTGCAAATAAATGCAAGTCTTTACTCATGCTTTAATTCTGTTAGTTATATTCTTGTCTACATAGTTTTTAAACGTAACTATGGTTGTGATTGAAGCTATTATATCTGCAACTGGTTCGGCTAAGAACACTGCAAATACTTTGTTTGCTAAAAAGTTTGGGAGTATCAATATAAGTGGTATCAACAATACAATTTTTCTTAATAGCGCTAGTTTTATAGAAGTTTTTGCTTGTCCCAAGGATATAAATGACTGTTGGCACGCCATTTGAACTCCTAGCATAAAAATCCCACCCATATATATTCTAATGGCATATTTAGTTGCTTCTGTTAGTACAGGGTCACTGGTAAACATACCAATAAATATTCCAGGCACAAACATTATTATTATAAAAAATATTATTGTGTAAGTAAATGCAACTTTTAATAAAACCGATATTGACTCCATTACCCTATCATATCTTTGTGCCCCGTAGTTATAGCTAGTTATGGGTTGTGCTCCCTGGGCAAAGCCAGTTAATGGCAATGCGACCAACATCATAACAGTTGAAATAATAGACATGGCACCTACGTACAAGTCCCCTCCGTAGCTAAGCAGACTTTTGTTGAATGTTAATTGTAATAAACTTTCTGTCGACTGCATTATAAATGGCGACAATCCAAGAGAAACTATTACTGCAACTAACTTCCAATCAATTTTAAGATACTCTTTTTTTATTCTTAAGTTTGTTTTTTTGCCCAACAGGAACTTCATTACATAAATCGCAGAAACTGCTTGGGATATTATAGTTGCCAATGCAGCCCCTGAAACCCCCATATTAAAACCAAACATTAGTATTGGATCTAAGACGATATTAATAATTGCACCGATTACTACGGTCATCATACTTTCTTTTGAAAAACCCTGTGCTGAAATATATGGATTTAAGCCTAAGGTTAGCTGCACAAATATAGTTCCAATGGCATATATGGTGAGATATTGGTCTCCATATATTATTGTGTTTTCACTTGCTCCAAATAAATACAAAAGTGGTGTTTTAAAAATTAAAATAATTGCAGTTAGAATTATTGATATTAATACTAATATAGAAAAACTAGTTCCTAAAATTTGTTCAGCTTCATCATATTTGTTTTCGCCCATTTTGATACTTGCCCTTGGGCTTCCTCCCATTCCTATGAGGGAGCTGAATGCACTGATTAGCATTATAATAGGCATAGTTACACCGACACCTGTGAGGGCTGTTGGTCCTATGCCAGCTAAATGACCTATATACATTCTATCTACCATATTATAGGCTAAATTAACGATTTGAGCGACAACAGCTGGAACTGACAATTTTATAAACAGCTCTTTGACGCTCTTGGTTCCTAATACATTATTCTCCAATTAAACTTCCCTTCTAC
>CAYUJY010000007.1:8597-18964 GCA_964445145.1 uncultured Peptoniphilaceae bacterium
TCACCCTTTGCAATTTTACAAAATATACAATTTTCCATAATACCTCCTAAGACAAACTACCAATTAAGCCTTCATCAGAAACATCAATCACTTTTACATTCACTAATTGATTTTTTATATTTCTGTCGGATTTTACAACTACTTCCATATAGCTTTTAGTATGCCCAGAAAATACACCATTGTTTTCCTTCTCCGCTAGTATTTCAACGTTTTCATTCATAAAGCTATTATTATAATTATACCTTAAATTATCTGTTAAGTCGATTAATAACTTCGACCTTTCAGACTTTATCTCTTCTTTTACTTGGTCTGTTCGATTAGCTGCAGGAGTTCCTGACCTTTTAGAATACTTAAATACATGAACTTTTGAAAATCCTACGGTTTTTGCAAATTCAAGAGTTTCTTGGAATTCTTCTTCAGTCTCTCCAGGAAAACCTACGATTATATCAGTAGTGATGCCAGCTCTAGGATAATATTTTCTAATAAGGTTCACTTTATCTAAATATTCATTAGAAGTGTATCGTCTATTCATTCTTTTTAAGACTGTATCTGACCCACTTTGAAGTGATAGATGAAAATGGTCGCAAAACTTGTGAAGTTTTGAAACCCTAGACATGAAATCTTCATCAATTAGACTTTGTTCCATAGAGCTAAGTCTAATTCGTTCCAATCCTTCAACATCATGAATAAACTCCAACAGATCTATCAGATTAAAATTTTTCAAATCCTTGCCGTAGCTAGCTACATGTATCCCAGTTATTACAACTTCTTGAAATCCATTGAAACATAGTTTTTCCACTTCTGCCTTTACATCTATAGGGCTTCTACTTCGAACATTACCCCTGGCATAGGGAATAATACAATAGGAACAATATTGATTACAACCATCCTGCACCTTGATGTAAGCCCGAGTCATCCCCTTAAGCCTTTCAATATTTATGGGTTGAAAATCGCTATCCTTGTGGATGTCTCTTACTATATTTATTTTCTTTTTATTTTGTTGGTATTCTTTAGTCAAATCTACGATTTTATTTCTTTCACTGGTTCCTAGAATAATATCTACGCCTTCTATTGCTTCCACTTCTTCTGGCGAAACCTGAGAATAGCAGCCCATTACTACTACTGAAGAGTTGGGATTTTCTTTTTTGGACTTTCTAATAAATTGCCGGGACTTGCTGTCCGATAAGCTAGTCACTGTGCAGGTATTTATTACATAAACATCTGCCACTTCATCCTTGTCTACAATAGCAAAGCCTTCGTTTTCAAAAAGCTCAGATACCGCCTCCGTCTCATATTGATTTACCTTACATCCCAATGTAAGAAATTTTACTCTGTTATCTTTCATTATATAAATCCAATTCATAAATAATATTTGATGCTGTAGAAATACAAGCAGTTTCTGCTCTTAGAATCTTCGTTCCCAAGGTTACAACTTGGGCATTGATATTTATTAGTTCTGCAATTTCACTTTCTTCAAATCCACCCTCTGGGCCAATGAATATGGAAATATCACCGCCACTGTAGATTTTTAATGCTGCTTTTAAGCTTAAGCTATTTTCTAACTCATAAGGAACTAATATAAATTTTTCATTTTTCAGTAGTAAAATTGCATCTTTAAATTTTACTGGAGTATGAACTGTCGCCATTTTCATCGCTTTAGACTGTTTGCTTGCCTCATCAGAAATCTTTTGCCATCTGGAACGCTTTGCATCTTCTTTGCCTGATACGTTGGATATGGTTCTAGCACTCATAACTGGATAAAAATCCGTGACACCCAGTTCTGTGCATTTTTGTATGATAAAATCAGTTTTTTCGCCCTTAAGAATTCCAAAAAATAATTTTATTGATACTTGATTCACATCGATTTTATTCATTGATATAATATTTGCAGTTTCAAGATCAACGTATTCCAACTCATAGAGCCTATCACCAACCACAGCTTCGAAAATCTCGCCTGCTTTAAGCTTTACCACCTTTCCCAAATGGAACTGGTTTCCCTCTGGAATAAGAAAATTATTTCCTATAATACTCTCATTCGTCGCAAAAATTCTATGCATGAATTAACCTCGCCACTATGGACGTCCAGCCATTCTCAACCTTTTCTTCAATGATTTCGAATCCAGAAGAGTTTAGTTTATCCATTACTAAATGTGACTTTTCAACAATTATACCTGAGGTAATAAATATACCATCGTCAACTAGATACGTTTTTATTTGTTCTATTAAGTCAACAATTATTTCTGCAATTATATTAGAGACGATTAAATTCGCCTTACCACTTACACCAGCAAATAAATCCCCTTCTATAAACTCAACTTCAACATGGTTAATCTCTGCATTTTCCTTGGAAACTCTAATGCACATTGGGTCTAAATCTACACCCACGACCTTTTTAGCCCCCAAAAGCTTAGCTGCAATGGATAAAATTCCGGAACCACTCCCAATATCATATACAATATCATTCGATTTCATATACTTTTCAAGTTGTACCAAGCACATGTTTGTAGTTTCATGGGTGCCTGTTCCAAATGCCATCCCTGGATCTAAATTCATTACAATTTCTCCAGTATCAGGAGTGTAATCCTCCCAGGAAGGTTTAATAACCAATCTATTTCCGATTTTTTGAGTGTAGTAAAATGATTT
The DNA here is from genome assembly GCA_964445145.1 of uncultured Peptoniphilaceae bacterium. Taxonomy (GTDB): domain Bacteria; phylum Bacillota; class Clostridia; order Tissierellales; family Peptoniphilaceae; genus CAYUJY01. The sequence continues at coordinate 11,241 of CAYUJY010000007.1, forward strand.
CCAGTTATTTGCCCAATCCTCTTCATCTACAAAACGAATAGTGGTTTCTCCTAGGTCTCGAGCTTTAATATCTTCAATTAATTTATCAATATTTTCTAAATTAGAAAATTCTGAATTATATATTTTAACCGTCACACCATTATAGATATCCTTATAAATATTTTCATCCAAAAAATCCCAATCAGTTTTATTTGCCTTTTGCTCTTCTAATATTCGGGGGTCAATCACTTCAAAGGAATAAATATCATTTACATACAAATACTCCTCTAACGAATTCCATTTTTCAAAAGGTGTTTCAATTTTTAGTTCCTGCCAATTTTTACTCATTAGTCAAAAAATCCTTTATCTTGTCAAAGAAACCCTTGTCGGTCTCCTGCCTAAACTCTCCATTGTGTTCCATTAATTTTTCTAAAAGTTTTTTTTCTTCCTTAGAAACTTTTTTAGGAACATTAATTTTCACAGTTGCATACAAATCTCCAAAACCATTTCTTTGTAATTTTGGTGCACCTTTTCCTGAAATTTTGAACACTCTTCCGGATTCTGTACCATTAGGTATGTTATAGTCAATTACTTCATTTATCGTTGGCACCTTAATGGTATCTCCCAAAACTGCTTGAGTATAGGAAATTGGAATTTCTACAAATAGGTCGTTTCCTCTTCTTGTAAATACTTCATCTGCTTGAACGCCAATTTGTACCATAACATCACCTGGGTAACCACCATTTATTCCCTTGTGACCTTCACTTCTGATGGTCATAAGGGTACCGTTGTCTACGCCTGCTGGAATATTTATCTTAATCTTTTTACTTACTTTTTCCCTACCACTGCCATGGCACTCTTTACAAGGATCGTCGATAATTTCTCCAGAGCCTCCACAAGTGGTACATGTAGTCATTCGAACCATTTGTCCTAGGAATGAATTTGTTATCTGACGTACTTGACCAGTTCCATCACAGGTTGGACAGGTATGTTTGGATTCTGGTTTTTCAGTTTTTTGACCGTGACAAACATGACAATCTTCTTCACGTGAAATTTGAATTTCTTTTTCTACGCCAAACATTGCTTCTTTGAAGGTAAGATTTACATGGGTTCCTATGTCTGCTCCATCCATGGGCCCATTTGGATTTCTTGTGGAATATGAACTTCCACCAAAACCTCCAAACATATCAAAAATATCATTGAAAATATCTCCAAATCCACTGTAACTTCCAGATCCGATATTACCATTTAATCCATCTTCGCCGTATCTGTCATAAATTTGTCTTTTATCTTCATCAACCAATACCTCATAGGCAGTCGTGATTTCTTTGAACCTAGCTTCACAATCGGGATCATCCGGGTTTAAGTCTGGGTGACAGTCCTTTGCAAGCTTTCTATATGACCTCTTTATATCATTTAGGGATGCATCCCTATCTACATTTAATATTTCATAAAAATCTCTCATTTACCGCTCCTAAAAAATCATTTAAAGTTCATTATATAATAAATTTGTTCATTTTAAAATGACTTCACATAAAAAATAATCTTAGCAGGAAAAACCTGCTAAGATTTTATTAAATTTTTTACTCTTCATCAACAACTTCGTAGTCTGCATCCTCTACAGTTTCACCAGCTGGTTCTTCGTAACCTGCTCCACCTTCGCCTGTGTTTGTTTGTTGATACATCTTTTCACTAGCTGCATAAAAAGCCTCTTGAAGTTTTGTAGTCTTATCTTTGATGTCTTCTAAATCTTCAGATTCCATTACTGCTTTTAATTCAGAAATTGCAGTTTCAATAGCTGCTTTTTCTTCTCCAGAAATTTTATCTCCAACTTCTCCAAGTGTCTTTTCAGCTTGGTATACAGCAGAATCAGCATTATTCTTCACTTCGATAGAATCTCTCTTCTTTTTGTCTTCATCCGCATACATTTCAGCTTCCTTAACTTTCTTTTCGACTTCTTCCTTAGAAAGGTTAGTTGAAGCTGTAATCTTTATACTGTGTTCCTTACCAGTTCCAAGATCTTTGGCATTGACACTTACGATACCATTAGCATCGATGTCAAAGGTTACTTCGATTTGAGGTACCCCACGTCTAGCCGGTGCAATTCCATCCAATTGGAATCTTCCAAGGGTGGTATTGTCATTAGCCATTTGTCTCTCACCTTGTAGTACGTGAATGTCTACAGCTGTTTGATTGTCAGCAGCAGTTGTGAAAATTTGTGATTTCTTAGTAGGAATAGTTGTATTTCTTTCGATTAATCTAGTTGTAACTCCACCCATGGTTTCAAGGCCCAATGAAAGAGGTGTAACATCTAGTAATAGCAAATCTTTAACTTCTCCAGAAAGAACTCCACCTTGAATAGCAGCACCTAACGCCACACACTCGTCTGGGTTAATGTCCTTTTGTGGTTCCTTGCCTACTAGCTTCTTAACAAGTTCTTGTACAGCTGGAATTCTAGTAGAACCACCAACAAGTAATACTTTATGAATTTCACTTGCTGTTAATCCTGAATCTTTAATAGCGTCTTGTACAGGAGCTACTGTTTTTTGTACTAGGAAATCTGTCAATTCGTTAAATTTAGCTCTAGTTAAATCCATGTTCAAATGGACAGGACCAGCACTTGTTGCAGAAATAAATGGTAGATTAATATTGGTAGTCATAGCCGAGGAAAGCTCTTTTTTAGCTTTTTCTGCTGCTTCCTTTACTCTTTGTAGACTCATTTTGTCTGCTCTTAAATCTATACCTTGCTCTTTTTTGAACTCATCACTGATATAGTCTATCAACACATTGTCGAAGTCATCTCCACCTAGCATATTATTTCCTCTAGTAGATAATACTTCAAATACTCCATCGCCTACTTCTAGAATAGAAACGTCAAATGTACCACCACCGAGGTCATAAACCATAATCTTGTGATGTCCTAATTCTTTGTCCATTCCATATGCTAGCGCAGCTGCTGTTGGCTCGTTGATTATTCTTTTTACTTCAAGTCCAGCAATTTTTCCCGCGTCCTTTGTAGCTTGTCTTTGGGAGTCAGTGAAATATGCAGGTACAGTAATAACCGCATCTGTAATTTTTTCTCCTAGATAGCTTTCAGCATCAGCTTTTAACTTTTGTAGTATCATTGCTGAAATATCTTGTGGTGTATATTTCTTTCCATCTATAGTAATTGAGTAATCACTACCCATTTTTCTTTTTATGGATGAAATTGTTCTTTCAGGGTTTGTAATTGCTTGTCTCTTTGCAGTTTCACCCACTAATCTTTCTCCGTCTTTAGTAAAAGCTACTATGGATGGAGTAGTTCTGTTTCCTTCAATATTTGGAATAATAGTTGCGGAACCACCTTCCATTACTGCTACTGCAGAGTTCGTAGTTCCTAAGTCAATACCTAAAATTTTACTCATATGTTTTCTCCTTATTTTTTTATTTATATATTTTAATTTTTATTTTGAAACTCTAACCATTGATGGTCTAATTACTGTATCATTTATTTTAAATCCATTTTGTAGAACATCTATAACCGTGTCTGGATCTACGCCTTCTACTTCTTCCGTTGCTACAGCATGGTGGAAATTATGGTCGAATTTTTCTCCCTCAGCTTCAATCATTGTTATCTTATTTTTCTCTAGTACAGCTAACATTTGATCATCTATAAGACTAATTCCCTTCCATGTTTCCTCTGTGGAACCATGTTCTTCAATGCTATTTAATGCTCTCTCTAGATTGTCTAAGACAGGTAGAATATCTGTAGCTAACTTTCTAACTCCCAGTTCTATCCAGCTTTCTTTTTCCTTTTCGACTCTCTTTTTGTAGTTGCTAAAATCCGCTTGTAATCTTATAAGCTGAGTCTTCAGATTTTCGATTTCATCATTGCTGTCATCATTAGTCTCTTCATCATGAACTTCATCTACTATTTCAGCTTCAACGCCTTCAGGCATCTCATCAGACATTAGTTCCTCTTCAATTGTTTCCTTATTTTTTTCCACGACATCACCTCTTAATAATTTTTGTTCAACTCACTTAAAGTAGTTGAAAAATTTAGCAACGTTTTTACCAACTTTTGATAATCCATACGTGTAGGTCCAATAATACTTATATTACCCGAATCATTCCCTGGAGCAACATATTTTGCTGTCAATATTGATAATCCTTGCATAATCTCATCCTTATTTTCCATACCTATACGGATATTTAAGATTTCGTCTACAGTTTCGTCAATACTGACATTTATAATATTTTCTTTGTTTTCAATAAACTCCAACAAAGATCTCACAGTGCTAATATCATCGTTATTCACAAAGCTAATCAAATTGCCTAAGCCACTTGAATATACAACATATTCATATTTCTTTTCCAAAAAGTTGATTGCCATAGCTAAAATTCTCTTGGTTAGCTGATAGTTTGCATCATCTTCCCTTAATTTTAAAATTGTCTCTTTAATTTCTTCAATGGAGTAATTTATTAAATAGCTTCTAATTTTTATTTCATAGTCGAATAAACTTTGTTCATCTCTAAAATCGCTATTATTTATCACGTGGGTTATGGATTCATTTTTCCTTCCCACAAATACAGCCATAAGACTTTCTGAATCAAGCCTATGGAGCATAAAATACTCAATCGTATAGTAATTTGTAAGGGGTGAGATTAAAAAAGCTGTGTATTTTGTTAAATCAGCTAATTGTCTGTTTGCATTCTCATATATATCTGAGGTTTCATTCTCAGTTGTGAGACTTTTCTTCAGTTTCTCAATTGATCTGGGATTCAATCTAATACCATCTGCCAAGAGCATATTAACATAAAATCTATATGCCTTATCAGATGGAACCCTTCCAGAGGAGCTATGGGTTTTATTTAAAAATCCTAATTCCTCCAAATCACTCATTTCGTTTCTAATCGTAGCTGAACTAACACCGAGCGTAGATATCTTAGATAAAGTTCTAGAACCAACTGGCTCCGCGATCTCAATGTAAGAATCTACAATCGCCTTTAATATAGCCATTTTTCTTTCATCTAACATAATAATCACCCTTACTTATTATTAGCACTCAAAGGTATTGAGTGCTAATTCTTACTGTTAATATTATACCCACAAAAATCCAAAGTCAACAAAAAATAACGATTATTTTGTGAAATAAAGGTGAAATAATTATTTAATAGGAAAAAATAATGTTGCATTCAGTATTTCATTATGCTAATATAACTTTATGACTTTATCGCCGCCGTGTCGGAACTGGCAGACGAGACAGACTCAAAATCTGTTATCCGCAAGGGTGTGTGGGTTCGATTCCCACTGGCGGCACCATATTTTAAACCGAGCCTTTCAAAAATGATTGGCTCGGTTTTTTGTTTACATATAATAATTTTTAAATCACAAATATCCAGTTATACCTAATTAATCCCAAAACAGGCAATAAATCCTTACATATACTATAATAGATATAAGGTGGTGAGTTCATGGACAAAAACGAATACGATTCTAGTATCGAAACTTCATTTTTTCAAAGAGTTTATGAAGTTGTAAAGAAAATCCCCTATGGAAAGGTTATGTCCTATGGACAAATTGCATGGGCTATTGGCGCCCCTCATTCAGCGAGACAGGTTGGTTGGGCGATGAAGTATTGTCCTGATAATCTTCCATTCCACAGGGTTGTGAAAGCTGATGGAACTATAACAGGTGGTATGTATTCAGATTTTAGAAGGGATGCTCTGATTAGAGAGGGTGTATTATTTCTTCCAGATGGCAGAGTGGACATGAAAGCGTCCGTGTGGAGAGGTTATGAATAGAAAATATGAAACTTTACTTTATTTTGACGAGGAGGTATTTAATTGTTTGAAATAATAGGTACACACAATACAGCAATAGTTTTTGCAGATGAACTTGATGATAACGCTATTTTACAAATACAAGAATTGTGCAATAGACCAGAATTTGCTGATTCCAAAATAAGAATTATGCCAGATGCTCACTCTGGGATAGGTAGTACAATTGGTACAACGATGACGATAACGGATAAAATTGTTCCAGGAATAGTTGGTGTAGATATCGGATGTGGTATGGAGGTTGCAGAGATTAATGAGTCATTTATCAATTTTCAAAATCTAGACAAAATTATTATCTCAAAAATTCCATCTGGAAGAATAATTAGAAATAAAAGCCATCCTCTTACAGAAATCGCTAAACTTGAAGATTTAAGATGCAAGAATAAAATAAAACTGGATCGGGCATATAAAAGTATAGGAACTTTAGGCGGTGGAAATCACTTTATAGAAGTGGGAGAGTCGTCAGAAAACAAATTGTTTATCGTCGTTCACTCAGGTAGTAGACATCTCGGCACTCAAGTAGCTAGCCATTATCAAAATGTGGCGTTCAAATCTTTAAAAGAAAAGTTTGGAGATGTAAAGAGATATCCAAAAGATCTTTCATATGTTGAAGGCGACTCCTTCGATGATTATATACATGATATGAAAATAGTACAAAACTTCGCGCTTTTAAATCGAAAAGCTATTATGGAAATAATCTTAAATGAAATGAATTTAACTCCAGTTGAGGACTTCTCAACAATACACAATTATATAGATACGGATACTATGATTTTAAGAAAAGGAGCTGTTTCAGCTAAAAAAGATGAATTATTCATCATTCCATTTAATATGGCTGACGGCTCTGTTATCTTACGTGGTAAAGGAAATCCTGATTGGAATTATTCGGCACCTCATGGTGCAGGAAGATTATTAAGTAGAAAAGCAGCACATGGTAGTTTTTCAATGGATGAGTTCAAAAAAGAAATGGAAGGGATTTACTCTAGTTCAATCAACAAATCTACCTTGGATGAAGCGCCTATGGCATATAAGCCAATGGAGTCCATAATAAAACATATTGGGACTACAGTGGACATAATAGACCAAATTAAACCTTTATACAATTTTAAATCTGCAGAATAATTTTGACTCCCAAGCGGGAGTCATTTTTATTGATTAAGCACCAAATGTTTCAGCAGCACTTTTCATATTATTAATTATTTCAACTTTGAAAGGACATCTGGTTTCGCACTGTCCACACTCTATACAATCCCCTCCCTTAGCATCTAAGCAACCATAATGTTCTCTCACAGTTTCAGGCACATGTCCTTGTGCTTTTGCTAAATTTAAGTATTTTGTAACATCGGCGATATTAATACTAACCGGACAAGGGGCGCAGTGGCCGCAATACATACAATGCCCCTTCCAGCTAATTCTTGGAAATGTTGACAGTACAGTTGCATAGTCCTTTTCTTCCTCACTAGCCTCACTATAATCCAAGCAAGCTTGAAGCTCATCAATATTGTGAGAGCCCACCAATACAGATGCAACAGCTGGTCTAGTCATGGCGTAGTGAATACATTGATTAACTGTCATGGCAACTCCTGCTGGCGAATTTTCGTTCAGTAAATCACCTCCACCAAAGGCTTTCATGACTGTAATACCAACGCCCAACCTCTGACAAGTTTCGTACAGTTCCACCCTGGATGGCTCCATGTTGGTCAATTCCTTTTCGTAGCTCTCAAGGTCCCACACCTGTTCCACATTTTCATAACTTGGTTGCAAGTCATAGCAAGGATTTACGCTAAATAGAAGTACTTCTATCAAACCTGTGTTCACAGCTTCCAGAGCAATCTCAGGGTTGTGGCTGCTCAGTCCAATGTGTTTAATTATTCCTTGGTTTTTCAATTCCACCGCATAATCCAGTATGCCGTTGTTCAAAACAA
>CAYUJY010000007.1:18986-23391 GCA_964445145.1 uncultured Peptoniphilaceae bacterium
CTAGTGTCTACAAAATGTATCATCCCAATATCAGCATACTCGATATTTAAATTGCTCAAAGTCTCAGAAAAGGCAATCTTAACCTCGTCCAAGTCCCTTGTAGCTCGATATTGTCCATTCTCCCACATGGAGCAAAGGTGTACTTGCAAATAAAATTTATCCCTTATGGGTGCAAGTATATCTCCCACAATCCTATGTAATTTTGGATTAGGAGTGTACATATCCATGATGTTAATGCCAGACTTTAGTGCTAAATCAAACATTTCCCTAACGAATTCATCTTCTCTGTCGATGAGACCTTCACAACCTAATCCGATTTCACTTACGGATAGTCCTGTATTTCCCAACTTATTATAATTCATATTCCCACGCCATTCCTATTATATAATCTTTACTATAGCAATTATTCAACCTCTGCAACTACACGACAAGGTAGACCCGTCATATCCGAATAGTTCATGGGGTAAACATTCGCTGTAAAATACTCACCTGATACAGCTAAATCCTTTAAATTGACCAGGTTCTCGATTATGAATACGTCCCTATCGGCACAGTATTGGTCCATAGGTGTATGTTCTTTTCCGCGTCTAACGCCAGAAAAATCAATGCCGATAATTGAAATTCCTCGCTCCAATAGGGAATCTATCAGCTCCATGGAAAGTTGTGGATGGTTACTATAATATTCCTTAGTGCCATAATCCACTTCGTCTATATATCCGGAATAAAATCCAACGAACATATCTTTTTCTACTTTGGATAAGTCCACATCAGATTTCATAATATCCCTATCTCTGATATCCGCCACGTCGAATACTATCCCATTTCTCTTCGTGAACTCCAAAGGAAACTCCTTGTCCATCACATCAAAATGAGTTCCCAAATGCCCCAGATTTGCAATACGTTCATTCCCTTGGGCATCCTTGACCATCTTTGGTGTAATTTTTAAAGATAAATCAATAAGCATATTTTTCTCCTTTGTAATTAATTTGTTGTGGTATGAATATGTCTATGTATATTCTATAATGTAGCTTCTACAATGTAAATGAATGATTTCTAATTATGCCTAAATCACATCTCTACCAATGAAATGCAAATTATGGTAATATTATATCATGGAGGTATTATATGTTAAAAGAACGTGCAAAAAAATATTATTTAAATGAAGATATGAACTGTGCTGAGGCTGTATTTTTAGCTTGTCGTGATGAATGGAATTTGGAAATACCAAAAGAAACTGCTAAAGCAATGGGTGGTTTTGGTGGGGGGCTTGCCATCGGACATTTGTGTGGTGCTATTTCAGGTGGAGTTGCTGCACTTGGATTTTTAGTAATAGATAAAAGGTCCCATGAATCACCAAAAATGAGAACTATTACAGAAGTGTTTATGGAAAAGTGCGAAAATGAATTGGGCAGCTTTATGTGTGAAGATATTAAATTAACCCACCGAGATGATGCTACTAGATGTTTGAAAGCTGTAGAAGATGTATGTGACATACTTGATAGTATGGTGACTAGATCCTCTTAGCTTTTGTGCATCTATAATATTTTATCGGAGTGATTATGAAGAATTTAATTGATTGTTCTAAGAGGCATATAGTATTATTTCAAATAATATTTTCACTTGCACTATCCTTTTTGATTGTTGTAGTAATGACATTATTTTCCATTGCATCTAGAAACCCTGTAGATTTAATTGAAGTTCCTATTTTATTATTTTATGTGGGTGTTATGGCTGCAACAATAGTTTGGCCGATCCTTGTTACTTTAATCAATATTACTTATTTGGTGAAAAGACCAAACGACAAACTTGCTGTAAAAAATGAAAAAGTGATCATGGAACTTACAATTTCCATAGGAGCACTCTATTCCATGCTTATTATGTCTTTCAGCGACATATTATGGAAGGATTGGAATGAACAATTGTATAACAATCAACTCCATACACCTATTGCGACAAATCATGTATTAATTATAATTATGTTTGCTGTAGTAGGCATTATTGGTTTTGCTAGCTTATATAATTCAAATGTAAATAAAACCCCACCGTTAAGATTTGTGCTTTCAATCTCCTGTATATACTTAGGTTTCATAGTTAGCGCTATATGGTTTATCCAGACAATACCAATGAAGTTAGATAGGTTTTTCAAAGCAGAATTATTCGTAGGTCTTTATGTAATTAATTTATGGATACTTGCAGCAAAGTTAATAGGCCAAAAAGTATATGATTACGATAATATTCATAGTTTTAATAGTGAAAGCTTAAGTGGACTTAAAGGCATGATCTCAAACGCCAAAAAGTGGCGCAATGTTGCATTTATTTTAATGTGGCCTTTAATGGGGATAATTATTTCTATTTCAATTTTATTCGGACAAAGTTATGATTCCATAATACGAGCTTGGACCGATACTTCAGACTGGACGCTGTCCCAATACGTAGCTCCGCCAAATATCGAGGTGGGTGAACATTATCTATGTACTGCTGCAACTAGGGGTCATAGTATTATAGTAAAACCAACTAGATTAGGATTGCGTGGTAGCAATATCATTGTTGTAAATAGGCAACTATGCGTAGCAAACTCTTTTGAACAACTTATCGAAGAGCGAACACCTTTTTTCCATAAAAAAATACGGGGATTTTATGATAGTTATGGACTTCCAATTGCTAAGCTTATGAAGTCTCCATATGTGTCAGACTTTGTTTATCTGATGATGAAACCTCTAGAGTGGCTGTTTGTAATTGTGCTATATGTTTTTGACAACAATCCTGAACGACGTATAGCTACACAATATTTGCCAAATGTTGACAAGGAGAATTTAACTAACTATTTAAATTCATATAGATAATATGTGAATTTATCTTACGACAATTAAAAATCTATGTAATTACCTATTTAAAATAGTTGAAACCTGTATTGGAATCTGATAGAATGTAATATGTCGTAAAATGCTGTCGTAGCTCAGCAGGTAGAGCACTACATTGGTAATGTAGAGGTCACGGGTTCGACTCCCGTCGTCAGCTCCAGTAAAAAAAGTGATTTAGATAAGTAAATTTTCTAAATCACTTTTTTAATGTTTTTATAATAATAATTATCATCAATGTCAGGGTTGCTATAATTATTGTAGTTCCACCTGGTTTTAGGTTTAAATAAAAGGATAAAAATAATCCACCTATCATAAATACTAACCCAAACAAACTAGACGCAATAATGGTTTTGAAGTAGCTTAATTTTAGCTGTATTGCACATGCCACTGGTATAACCAGCATACTTGATACTATCATGACACCAATTGACCTAGATGAAATGGCAACTGTCACAGCCGTTAGTACAGTCATAATTGTATTTACTAAATCTACATTTATTCCGAAAATTCTTGCGCCATTTTCATCAAAACTTATATATTGTAATTCCCTATAAAAATAAATGGAAATAAAAATTACAATTGCACTACATGCGAGTACCAATATAAGCTCTTTATTCTCTATGGCAATAATAGATCCAAAAAGATATGATTCAAAATTGCTGGCAGTTTTTGAGAAATCAGAAAGCACACTGGCAAGACCAACGCTTGTGGACATAACGATAGTAGTTGAAAGTCCACTGTGACCTGGAAATTTTACTCTCAAATATTCAATTATTAAACTTGCAATTATACATACTATTATAGACGCTACCACAGGACTAAAGCCTAATATCAAGCCCAATATAACCCCTACTAGGGATGTATGAGATAAGGCATCACCCAATACTGATGTATTTTTATTTACGACTACAATACCTATTAATGGCATTACTATGGAAAGCACCAAACTGATTAGCAGTGCCTTTTGCATAAAACTATACTTTAATATCTCAATCATTTGTTTTACATACCTTTTTATTCTTTATGGTATAGATTTCATCGACGAATTGCCTTGTTTCTTCTATGTCATGGGTTATCATTAAAATTGTTACCCTGTGGAATTCTGTAAAGTGTCGTAGCATATGAAGTAAACTTTTTCTAGAAACCTCGTCCAAGCCTATCATGGGTTCATCCAAAACCAACAGCTCTGGATTTCTTATTAGAGCCTTAGAAATCATTACCTTTTGTTTTTCTCCACCAGAAAGACTTCCAAACAATTCATTTTCTTTGCCTTCAAGCCCAACAATTTTTAGAGTTTCTTTGATTCTTTTGTTACAAATTTTATCAACTGCTCGAAACCTGTGTAGTTTTCCTATTAAGTTTAATGAAACTATTTCCTTTACTGTAATTGGAAAATTATTAGATATTGACGCGCCTAATTGTGGTACGTACCCGATTACAGAATCAAAATTTGTAATCACTTCACCACTATTTGGCTTTAATTCCCCTAGTATAATTTTTATTAGAGTGCTTTTACCTACCCCGTTGGGTCCGATTATAGCTAC
>CAYUJY010000008.1:0-22006 GCA_964445145.1 uncultured Peptoniphilaceae bacterium
TAAAACATTGGGGTGCACCATACCACATCCAAGAATCTCAATCCATCCGGTGCCCTTGCACATGCTACAGCCTTTGCCATTGCATTTGAAACAGCTCACATCCATCTCTGCGGAGGGCTCGGTAAACGGAAAATAGTGAGGTCTGTAACGGGTTTGCATATCGCTACCGAAAAATTCTTTAATAAAAATATCAAGGGTTCCAATTAAGTCACCCATGGAAATTTTTTCGCCCACTACTAGGCCTTCCATTTGGTGAAACATTGGAGAATGTGTATCGTCAACATCGTCGAATCTAAAAGTTCTTCCAGCAGATACCATCTTTATTGGTGCTCCAAATTCCTTCATGGATCTGATTTGCACAGGAGAAGTGTGGGTTCTCAACAGTGTGTTTTCATCGATGTAGAAGGTGTCAGACATATCCCTAGAAGGATGGTCCTCTGGTGAATTTAAAAGGTCAAAGTTATTTTCTACAGAGTCGATTTCTGGTCCTGGAATTATTCTAAAGCCCATGGCAACAAATAGGTCTTCCAGCGCATCCATGGTTTTTACCAATGGATGATCGTGACCTACCCTTATGTTGTGTTTTTCCAATGAAACGTCAATAATTTCTTTTTTTAGCTTTTCTTTTAAAATAGCTTGGGAAAATTCTTCCTTCTTTGTGTTTATAAGCACCTTTATTTCATCACTAACCTTGTTTGCTAGCTGTCCCATAATAGGTCGCTCTTCAGCACTTAATTTACCCATTTCCTTTAACGCAAGGGTCATCGCACCCTTCTTGCCCAAAAATTCAACCCTGAGCTTTTCCAAGTCTTCGATGTCTTCAATGTTATTAAGTTTTTCTATTGCATAATCCTTAATTCCTTGTATTTTTTCTTTCATCTATATACCTCATTTTATTGTTCTTCTGGTTAACAGTGTAATTATAGCAAAAAATTGTTGTGACTGCAAATTTTAACTATACTTAAAATTTGTAAAAAAGGCGATTAATCGGACTTGCATCCAACTAATCACCTAGGTTATTTCTTGATTACGACAATCTTGTCTCCCGATAGCAAAACTGTATTTCCATCGGGCACCTCTACTCCCGTTTTGCCCCTTTGGAGCATAATTATTAGAGTGTCATCATCCAATGCCAAATCCATAACTCTCTTGTTTGCCCACTCGTGACCATCGCCTAAGGTCAATTCCGTTAGGTTGTGCCCAGAGCTGTCAAAGTAAGTTTCTCCACCTAAGACGATTGTATCTCCGCCTAAAATCATGGTTTCCCCTCGAGGTACGACGGTTTCGCCGCCACGATCAATTTTTGCAACTATTACTGGAAAGGCTAGGTTTAATTCCTTGACCTTCTTTCCGTCCCATCTACTATTTGGCATAACAACGGTTTGGATAAAGCCTAAATCCGACTTATCTTGGTAATCGTTGAAGGTTTTTAGAACGGTGTCGTTGGGGTCTACCATATCCAACTTTTTAGATATTGGAGGTAGTAGTGAGCCTTGTATTAAGGATGAGAGTATACAAATCCCAAATACGATGTGGAATACGTCATTGGTTAGTGGAATTCCACTGGTGACAACCATAATTGCAAAGGCAATTGCTGCCGCACCTCTAAGTCCTGCAAATGCAACTACTGCAAGTTGATTTTTGTGTAATTTAAACGGTAGCATCAAGCCATAAACAGAAGCTGGTCTAGCTATTACTGCCATAAATAGCATAATGATAAGTGCTATTGGAAATGTTTTAAGTAGCGCTGCTGGGCTGGATAAAAGTCCCAATAGGAAGAATAATCCAATCTGCATGATTCCAGTTAGTCCATCGAAGAAAAATACAACTTCCCGTTTTCCATAAAACTGTTGATTTCCAATGTAAATACCAAATATATAAACTGCTAGATAGCCATTGCCACCCACCATGCCAGAGATTGCAAAGCCAAATAGTGTAACGGCAGCTACAAAGATGGTGAAAAGACCATCCTCGTCGAAGTGAATATATTTTATCAACTTCATAAATCCAATTGCCAAAATAAATCCAATTCCAATTCCGAATATGATTTGTTGAAAAATCATCATAGGTATGGAAATATTAGTACCTTTGATTAGTGCTATGAAAATCATGGTCATCGTATATGCGGTAGGGTCATTGGAGCCACTTTCTAATTCCAAAAGTGGAGCAGTATTGAATCTTAAGTTTAGATTTTTTGATCTCAGAATTGATGATACGCTCGCATAGTCCGTTGAACCGACAATAGAGCCTAGTAACATACCTTCCATAAGTCCAAATCCTAGTGCGAAATATGCAAATGCTCCAGTTAAAAGAGCCGTTGCAACAACGCCAAGGGAGCTTAAAATGATACTTTCCTTAACAACGGGTTTACCCATCTTCCAATTTGTACCAAATCCTCCATAAAACATAATTATCATAAGTGCGATGGAAGCAAATTGCTCAGCGAAGGAGAAATCTTCAAATTCTATGCCCAAAAAGCTAAATGAAATTCCCAACACTATAAATAGCAAAAGGGATGGTACTCCAACTATATTGGAAACACGAATTGCAATTAATGCAATTACTAAAACAAAAGATATAATAAGTAATTCCATAAATTCACTCCAGTCATAAATATTTAAATCATAATAAATAATTATAACATATATCTATAGTTAAATCCCTTTATTAATTTATTATACATTGGCGTTTAATGGGGTATACTTTTATGGAAGAGGTAAGTTAAATGAAAAAAATAAGTAGAAAGCTACACAATATCACAGTGTTAATCTTTGGCGCAATTTTAGGATTGACGGTAATTGTTTTCAACAAAAAATTATTAATCGAAATTCTAGGTGTATTTGATAGCATCTTTTTTATAAGTCTATTTTTTTTAATTGCATTATTTACACAAATTATACTCCACGAACTTGGGCATTTAATATTTGGACTAGCTAGTGGGTACAGCTTTGTCAGCTTTAGAGTCGGTTCATTAACCCTCGTTAAGGAAGATAAACTGTACAAGATAAAAAGATATAGCATTCCAGGCACTGCTGGACAATGCCTGATGGCTCCCCCACAGGGTTCTAAGACCGAATATCCTTTTAGGCTATACAATTGGGGTGGAATTATTATAAATGCTGTGTT
The DNA here is from genome assembly GCA_964445145.1 of uncultured Peptoniphilaceae bacterium. Lineage (GTDB taxonomy): Bacteria > Bacillota > Clostridia > Tissierellales > Peptoniphilaceae > CAYUJY01. The sequence goes on from CAYUJY010000008.1 coordinate 3,127, forward strand.
TTCCATAATTGGACTTATTGTCTTTTTTAATTCCAGTGGGCTGCTGAGATTGTTTTCAATGTTGTTTTTTCATATGGGATTTTTAGCGATACTTATGAATGCTATTCCCGTTGAAGGTGCCAATACCGATGGAACAAATTTACTGGATTTAGAAGTCAGTTTGGATGCTAGAAAGGCGCTTTACAATATGCTTGAAATTAACAGATTGTATCAAGAAGGCTTCAGACCTAGGGAAATACCCCATGACTTAACGGAAATCTCCCAATATGAAGATTTAAAAAACAGCATGGTAGCTTCCATGGAGAGTAATTCTTATTCAAAAATGCTGGACAAAGGCGATTATGTGGGTTCTTTTAATAGTTTGAAAAACTCCTTAAACAACCCTTACGTCTCGGATATAATGAAGTTGATTTTAGAGTTTGAATATTCAACCGTTGGTATGCTAATTGGAAACAATGATATTGCCACAGGGAATATGGAAAAAAAGCAATTTGCAAAGCTATCAAAGTATAACAAACTAAAGGAAATCACTAGGTTTAACTACATTTACAACCTACTGGTTACAAAGGATGACGAAAATGCTAAAAAACATTTAGAAAACTTCAACAAAATTATAGCCAATGACCCATTTTCGGGAGATGTTAAATTCAACGAGGATTTGATAAAAAGGGCACAGAATATAGTAGCTGCAGAAGAAAATATTGTGAGGCTAGATAGCGTCGACTCCACGAACAATTATGCAAAGAGTCTCATGACAGATGAATTAGTAAATGGTTTTACGGTGATCGCAAAAAATCAAGTTTCAGGGCGTGGGCAACGGGATAATAGATTTTTCTCCCCTACGGGAGGTTTATATATTAGCATAATTCTAAAGCCTAGCATCTCCCTAGATGACTCCAAGTATTTGAGCGCCTTTACAGCCATCCATGTCCATGATGCCATAAGAGAAGTGTTTAAGAAGAATATAAAAATAAAATGGATAAACGACTTAATCGACATGGACAAAAAAATAGGTGGAATACTAACGGAAACAAAGGTTTCTACTGACAATCAATTGGAATATGCCGTAATTGGAATTGGTATAAATCTTTATAATGTGGCAATTGTGCCTGAAGAGTTACAAGATATTTATGGAACCCTTGAACAATCAGATTATCAGTTGTACATGAAGGATTTTGAATACAATATTATCGAAAGGATAAGAACCCTATCAGTAAAGCAAAATGTTTCTGAAATGATAAATAGATACAATGAGCTACTTTATAAAAAGAATGACATAGTAAAATTAAAAATTAAAGATAATACAATTGATGGAAAACTACTAGGCGTTAACACAGATTTAAGTATTGAAGTATTAATAGAAGATGCTATTGTAAGCTACTCGTCTGAAGAAGCAAAGCTACTTTTCCCATAATTTACATTCATTTTCAAGCATTCAAAAAGGAGGATTATTTCGAATCCTCCTAAATTAATGCCAATTTTATGTCCTTCCATTTGCCAGTTCTATATCTTAATACTATTCCAATCCATCTCACGATTTGGTCAAATAGCATGGCAAGCCACGCACCTTCCAGTCCCATTCCCACAATATTAATCAGAATAAATGCAGTTATTAGTCGAATTACAATTACTCCTATAATGGTCACGATTAGGGTGGAAACCGTATCCCCAGCTCCACGCAGACCTCCGGAGTACGCGAAGGCAGATGCTTGAAATGGCTGTATTAATGCCATTATTCGCATGATATTCACAGATGTGTCGATTACGGATTGGTCATCTGTATAAAAACTCGTAAGGGTCGGACCAAAGAAGAAAAATACTATTGCAAAAAATATTTATGACATAAGCGCAAGTCTATTTGATTCTTTAATGTACTCATCGGCCTTGTCCAACCTTTTTTCGCCGATGGATTTTCCCACCAAGGTAGAAGCAGCTATCCCAAAGGATTGTCCAGGGGAAAATGATAGACTAATAATATTTGAGGCTATCTGATGGGTTGCATAAACTGTGGTTCCCAGACCTGAGATAATTTTTATAAAAAGTACTACCCCAAAACGAAACCCAACCTGTTCAACTGCTGCTGGTCCTCCAACTCTCACTATGTTTGAAAGTATCCGCTTGTTTAGCTTAAACTTTTCTTTTAAGTCAATGTGTATGGGATGGGATTTGGTGAGAATAATAGTAAGTAATACTATCGTTCCCAACACGTGGGATAGTGAGGTAGATATTCCTGCTCCAGTTACGCCAAGTCGAGGTAAACCCAACTTCCCAAAAATTAATATATAATTTCCAATGACGTTTAAAAAGTTAAGATACATATTTATCTTCATTGGTGTTTTCGTATCTCCTGCACCCCTCATGGACGCAAAAATTCCTAGGTTAAATGCTTGAAACCCAAAGCCTATAATAACTACTTTAAAGTAATTTATCCCTATATCTATAACTTCCGGCTTGGCTCCAATGAATTTCATTACACTTTCCGTAAAAAACAAATTTAAGGATAATAGGGGAATTATTACAATTGCTATCATAAGTAGTTGTAAATGTTTTACTACCTGTGGAATTTTTTCAGGTTCATTTGCGCCATAATATCTGGAAATCATGGCAGTTCCACCTGTGCTCATGGCTTGTGCCAATGCGATTCCTATTAGAATTACCTGATTTGTAATACCTACGGCAGCGATGGACGGAGTGGTAATGGATGAGGGTCCACTATTGCCCACCATCATCATGTCCACCATTCCAAACATACTGCTTATCAATAGTTCAAAAAACACAGGTATGGTTAATTTGAGCGTATCTTTTCTATAATTTTCGTTGCTTATCATTTATACTATTTCACTTCCATTCGTCTAAGAGAACATTATACCATATAAAAAGACTAACTATAATCAGTTAGTCTCTATCTTTACCTTTATATTATTTCCGTCTATTCCCAGTTTCATGAGTAAATTTCTAAGTTCCTTTTTTACAAATTCCTGTTCAAGCTCTACATTATTAACTTCTAGTAACACATTTTCGTATTCGCCCATGGGTACAGACTTCTCTATGGCAAGATCCGTCAACGCAATAATATCATCATGGGTTTTGTAGGTTTTTAAATTTCCAACTTTATCTACCTCATCAGCAACCTTGCCAGATACGGCAAATGCATAATCGTTGGCTATTTTATCCACATCTGCTTCTGAAATCCCCGTTACTATTTTTGGATAGGAGCTAGATTTATATCCTTCAATAATTAAAAAATCATAATCGTAATTCGATGATAACTCTTCAAAACTCATCTTCCTGGGGGATATGAGTGCAGTTTCATCCTCTGACCAGGTAGAGGTCATGGATGCGCCAGCTTCTCTGTGCTTAAAGGAGTTTTTCCCTTTAGTGTCAATGGTAAAACCATGTTCAGCGTGGGAGCATCCCTTGTGATACTTTCCAGAATCATGTGAGGAGCAACTTCTGCCACAACCTATGGATTTTACAGTGCCGACACTATATCCTCTGGATACTAGCTCCTTAACTAAATTTACTACGAGGGTAGTTTTTCCAGAGGTGCTGACCCCCACTACACCAAATATTCTCATTGGTTGTTCTCCTCACTTTTAAGTTCTTTCTTTTTTTGCCCTTTATAAACCTTGTTGGAAATAAATATACTCAGCTGTAGAAGCACAACCATTGGAAGTGCAATCATCATCTGTGAAACCACATCTGGTGGTGTGACTACCGCTGCCATAATAAAAATAATTACTATCAACACTTTGCTTTGTTCCTTTAACATTTCAGGTGTCAGTACTCCCAGTTTCGTAGCGACATATACCAAGGATGGAATATTAAATACCACTCCTAAGCTAAGTAACATGGTCAATATAAAGCTAATAAAAGCCTTGGCAGAAATCATGGATTTTACTTCGGCTATTGAAATTCTTGTAAAAAACTGCAAGGACACGGGAACCACTACGCTGTATCCGAATATTACTCCCAGCACAAAGAATATAAAGCCCATTCCAATGGCAATCATCACAAATTTTCTTTCGTTATCAAAAAGTCCCTTGGACACAAATGCCCAAATGTGATAGATAGTAAATGGCGAGCAGATACCTGCTGCTATTATTAAGGCAATTTGGATATAAACCACCATAATTTCCGATGGCTCAATAAATACAAGCTGCATATCAGGATTTAACCTAAGTAGCAGCCTTAATATATCTCCAGCCCTAGAAAAGATTAATAACATCACAATTACGTGTAATATCAATACCTTCCCCAGTCTATTTCTCAATTCTCCAAGATGATCCATTACGGGCATTTCGTCCAATTCAGGTTTCAAATTAATCCCTCAGTCCACTATTGTACTTTAGTTTCATCTTCTGCAGGCTTTGTTTCTTCAGCTTTGTAAACTTCTTGTTTGTTAGTGGTAGTTGTATTTCCTGTAAAAGTATTTTCAATTTCTTCTTGACCCTTCTTAAACTCCTTCATAGCTTGTCCTAATGACCTTGCTAGCTCAGGTAATTTTTTAGGACCAAATAACAGTAACACTATTGCTAAAATTACTAGTAATTCAGTAAAACCAATTCTTCCCATTCAAATTCTCCAATCTATTGATTTTGTTTCCATTCCACCTCTATGGACTCACAAAGGCTCCTGGCATACTTTTCACTCATGTGCTCTGTTGAATAAATGCATACCCCGCCATTTGATGCGATTACGGTTTTTATGTCAGAATATCTTTCATCCATGGTCATTCTCGCTATGGCGCCTAGTATCTCATCATCAGAATAATTGTAAGGTGAGTCCTTTAGAGATACAACCCTGACTGGTCTAGGATAGATTTTACAATCCCTTCTAGTCCTAGTTGCGATTGCCTCCAGGATATCCTTTTCTTCCAATAATGCTAGTGTCTCTGCAAATTGTGATGTCCATAGTGCAGATGAATAAAAGTAACTGTCCTTAGGCTTGTCAATTCTAACAATATCCTCTAGCTCCTCGTACTCGCCCAGGTTATTTGCAAAGTTGTGAATCATAGCCTCGGTTATATTTTCAGGATTTTGTCTCAACATCGCCTTTAAACTGACCAATTTTTCCTTTTTATTTTCATCAACTATATATTCACAGAAAATTTCCGCATCGGTTCTTTCCCTATTAGCCTCAGCTGCCACTTTTTCCATAGCTTCTTCAAAGGCGTTTATGGTATTCATATTCAACATTGTAGCAGCCATTTCAATTTCGTCCTCAGTTAAATCTGGAACGGTAGAAATATAATCTACAACTTTTTCTTTCTCATCTATTATAACAGCATTATCCTTATTTTCAAATTTTTCTACGCTCATGGAATACTCCTTCGCTAAAATATGAACGGGCAGAAATTCCACCCGTTCACTTTTGTTATTATGGTAATAGATTCATGGATGCTAGTTTGTCAGCAACATCCTTCATGCCAAACTTTTCAAGAGTCGCACGAGTTGGAGCTCCAGTAACCTTGTCCCATCCCATTTCTTCATACATCATGTCGTAAGCTAACTTCATATCTTCTCTATCCATCTTTACAGTTCCTGGCTCAAAAGCCTTGAAATCAGGATCCATATCAAATGGCCAATCAGTCATGGCATCATGCTCATTTCGCATATCCGTAGTGCCTAGAGTCATAACCATATGAGCTCTTAGAAGTTGTAGTCCCCTCTCAGCAGCGAAATCTAATTCTTCCTCTGTCCAAGAATCTCCAGTTATTGCAGTCATATATTCTGCTTCAACTCCTAAATCTCCCTTATATCCCCTATCCTTCACAGGTGAGAAAGTCATAGGCCATACCCAGTTACAAAGCGTAAATGAGTCATGTAGCCATTGGCGAACAACGCCAAACTTTGCTAACTTAGCCTTAGATTGGTTCATCGGCGTATATGCCTTTGGTTTATCCAATGCGCCAACTCCGAATCTCTCTTCAATTATCGGCGTCATTACATCAAATGGAAGTCCAGAGCCATATAGGTTTACAAGTGTATGAGTCATACAATCTCTGTTGTAAAATAGATTTGTTAGCGCCCCAGCTTGAGATGCACATTCATTACCATGGTGTTTTGACCAGCCAAGTGGTGACCATATGGACATTTGTTGTGCATTCAAATATTTGTCGCCTAGAATATCCTTATATCTTTCACTTACGAAGTACGCTCCTTCTCCAAGGTTGGAAATTTCGCCTCTTCTTTCAGCTATTCTATATTGAATATCCCTAATAAATCCTGGGTCTCCCTTTTCATACAAGTCCCATCTAAGGTCGTTGTACTCAGCTTCAGGAAGTATTTGTTCCAAAATTCCGTTATTAATAAAGTATTTTATTGTATTTGGTAGCTCTCCATAGTTTTCCCAAAGTCCTAAGTCATCAGCAGTTGAAAACGCTGCAACATTTGCGTAGAAGGTTCCATCTCCTTCTTCCACATAGTCCTTTGGCTTCTTTAATATGGATGCGTATTCAAAGTTAGGCATACAGGTATTAGCTGAAACTGGTGCATAGCCTTCCTTTTCTAGCTCTGGAAGTGCCACTACTCCAAAGCATCTAACTGGACATGAAGTACATCCACTGATTTTTACCGTATATTTTTCAGATACAGGTCCATGGTCTTTGTAAGCCTTTTGACTTCTGTATCCAAACTTATTTATTTCTCCCGGAGGTGAATCGCCTGTATCCACAGGACCGTTTTCAGCAGCACCCCATGTAAGTCCTGGACGTCCTGTCCAACGACTCGCTGGATCAAAAAATTCTGCCCATGGTCTTTCAGTTGATGGAACAACGTGGTTGTTATTAGAACCCATTAAATCCTTCATAACGTAATTATTTAATGAAAATACCTTTTTTGGATCTGCAATTCCTACGGAACCTGAACCAAAGGTCGCTATTCCTTTAAGGTTCTTAGAACCCATTACGCCGCCTGTTCCCGCTCCACCACTGTGGGATGTTGCATTTAGCATACATGAAAGATTAACTAGGTTTTCACCTGCTTGTCCTATAGTAGTGATATTAAATTCCTTACCCACCTCGTCAGCTATTAGCTTTGTCGCTTCTCTAGTGGTTTTTCCCCACATAGCTGTGGCATCTTCTATGGATACTTCATCATCTTTAATTTTTATATACACAGGTTTTGCAGCTTTTCCTTCAACTATAACTGCATCATATCCAGCTAGTTTAAGGTGATACGCCATTTCTCCACCCATATGAGCATGTACTATCATGTGTCCCTTAGTGAAAGTAGACAGTGAAGTTACTGTAATTCTTCCAGAACATGGTGCACTAGTTCCAGTATTTGGTCCCACTGCATACACCAATTTATTTGCTTCATCATAAGGCTTAGTGCCCACAGGTACTTCCTCGTACATTATACGTGTACCTACTCCAGCGCCGCCTATATAGTCATTGTACTTTGAAGAGTCCTCCGTCGTTATATCTCCAGTGGTTAAGTTTACTCTTAAAAGTTTTCCGGTAAATCCTAAAGCCATTTATTATTTCCCCCTTATTAAGATTTGTAAAGTGCAGACACAACGTCTTCCCACGGATTTATAGCTAAAGCACCCGTTGGACAACCTAAAACACACGCCCCACAAGATATACATTTAGTAGCTACGTTTCTTTCAGGGTCAATTGTTGGTAAATGCCACGGACATGCCTTTGTACAAGCGCCACACGCAATACACTTATCGTAATCTACAGTTCGGGCACCAGTTTTTTCATCGGCATAAATTGCATTTTCTGGACACGCTTCTCCACACCAAGGCTTTACGCATTGCTTGCAGGTTTCAGGTCCCCAATGATAGTTTCCGTAGTATCCATCTCCGTGTAAATAGTCATCTTCCATTTCGGTTCCATAGTAAATGTTGTCCCTTAACTTTAATCTGGAAATATATGGCATAACTTTTCCGTCATTATGTAGTGTACAATTCATTTCACATCTTTGACATCCCACGCATTTATCGCGGTTTACAACCAATAATCCCGTAGGAGTTGCCCATGTAAATACTTTGCCATCCTTAATTTCTTGTTCAGTACATCCGATTAAATTAAGTAATGCGCCTGTCATGGTCAAGCCTAATACACCTTTACCTGACATCTTTAAAAATTGACGTCTAGTATAATCCTTATCAAAGAAACCGGTTTTCTTGTCCTTATCTTCAGACATAATAATTCCCCCATCTCGTTATTTTTAAATCACATAGTAATAATATAACTTTTGGGGGTAATTGTCAATTAATATACAATTATTGTTAATTTTATTTTATTTCGTTGGCGCAATCAGCACCCTTGCCTCTTAGCATTTCTAAGCCATGCTCTAGGAATGGAAATATAGCTTCTAAATTTTCTTTCAGCGCTTTTGGACTTCCTGGCAAATTTATAACCAAGGAACGATTTATTATTCCCGCCTGGGCTCTGGATAAATACGCACGATTAGTATATCTTGCACTATTTGCCCTCATGGCTTCTGGAATTCCAGGTACGAGTCTCTCACATGCAGCTATTGTAGCCTCCGGAGTTACATCCCTAGGCGCAAAGCCCGTACCACCAGTGGTGACTATTAATGCTATTTCGCCATCCTCTGCTATTTTTATAATTTCATCTTTTATTTCTTCAAGTTTATCTGGGACTATGGATTTGTGACTTATTAAATAACCATTTTCTTCCATTAGCTCAGCTAACATTGGTCCACCCAGATCTTCTCGCTCACCCTTGGAGGACCTGTCGCTTACGGTTATTACAGCAACTTTAAAATTATTCATTTCTACCTCCCAAAAAAGCAAATTGGATAGTGACATGGCTTACAGTTCATGCAGAGCCCTCCATCACCCAATATGGATAAATCTTCTGCAACAATTTTTAATCCTGCAAAAATTCTCGGAAGTACTACATCAAAGCTCGTTACAGGTGCGTGTATCGACGCTCCCGGCACACCTACTAATACACAATTTCCCTTATAGCCAATAGTCAGCATATTGCCCGGCTGCATGGGTACTCCTTGATTTATAAAGCTATCGGAAAGTTCTCGTATAGCCGTTGGCGTAAGGTCATCGGGGTCTACAGACATCCCCCCTGAAAAAATAATCAACTCAGCGCCGGAACTTAAAAATTTTGTTGCAGTGTTCATTATTATATCTAAATCATCCGGACATTTTTCCACGCCTATGATTTCCCCGCCAAATCTTTCTATTTTTGGGGTAACTATTGGTTCGAATAAGTCCTTTATTCTTCCATGGAAGATTTCACTTCCCGTAATTACTATTCCAACTTTTAATTTTCTATATGGTAATACATTAAATATTTTTCCGTGTGTTCTTGTAATTTCAATGGCGTTTTCTACGATTTCTTTACTTGTCCACAAGGGGACAATTCTTAAACCTGCCAGTTTTTGGCCTTCATTCACTTCCATATAATTGGGAAGGGAGGCTATCGTGTAGTCACCCACTGAATTTATACCGTCCAAAGCTTCGGTATTTACTAACAACAATCCATCTACACTGCTACTAAGGGAAATTTTTCCTTCGCTTGGGCTGTCAAATTTTATATTATCCCCTGATACCAGAGGAGCTAGAGCAATTGCTGCATCATCTTCATGTACCTGGTCAGGTGAAAGCTCTCCAACGTAAATGTGATCCTTACCAATGTTTTTTAAGGTTTCAATATCATCTTTAGAAATTACATGATTTCTTTTAAACATTACTCCTTTGAAGCCACCTGCTAAAATTCCAGTAATATCATGGAGCAGCGGTTGGCCTATTGCATCTTCTGTCCTTACTTTTTTTATCATATTTATGCCTCAACTGGCGAAATTATTTCTATTTCGTCACCAGGGTAAACAGTTCCTTCCTCTAGTACAATCCCGAAAATTCCTTCCCTAGGCATTACACAATCGCCTACGATAGTTCTAATTTCGCAACCATGATGACATTCTTTTCCAATTTGAGTCACTTCAAAGATTACTTCCCCAACCTTTAGTTTAGTTCCAATTGGAAGTGTGTAAAGCTCTATTCCTTCTGTCATTATGTTTTCTGCAAATGCACCTGCGTCCAAATCTGGAAGAAATTTCCTCATCCTATCTACGCTTTCTTCACCCAAAAAACTAACCTGTCTATGCCAGTTGCCTGCATGGGCATCACCTAGGATACCGTGGTCTTTTTTTAATTCTATTTTTTCAACGGGATGCTTTTTTGTTCCCTTTTCCTCGCTTATGCAAACTGATACTACTTTCATTCTTCCCCCTTGCGATAGATTCCGCTCTTTCCACCAAGCTTTTCCGCCAAATATATATCTGTTATTTCAATGTCTTTTTGTACTGCTTTGCACATGTCATAGATGGTCAAGGCAGCTGTACTCACTGCTGTAAGTGCCTCCATCTCCACGCCAGTTTCTCCCGTGCACTTAACAGTTCCTTCAATTTCTATGGAATGATTTTCATCATCTAAAATGAAATTCATATCCACACCTGTTATGGCAATTGGATGACACATGGGTATTAAGTCAGATGTCTTCTTTGCAGCCATTATACCTGCAATTTGTGCTACTTGGAGTACATCACCCTTTTTCATTTTTTTGTCTATTATCATTTTGTATGTCACTTCGTTTAAGATGACCCGAGCGTGGGCGGTAGCTGAACGTTCAGTTTTGTCCTTATGGCTGACATCCACCATCTTTGCCCTACCTTCGTCATTAAAATGTGTAAATTCTAAATTTTTGTCAGTCATCCTACCCTCCGATTCTGTTCATGTTTCTAGCGCTCTCGCTGGACTTTTCATCTAGGTGGTGTCGCTCTGGTTTGTTGAATATGGCTGCTTCCACCGCATCTTCCAACTCTCTGCCGTGAAGTCCTTTTAGACTCACTTCATCGTATGAATGGAGACATGGTTTCATTTTACCATCGGAGGTTAGCCTAATTCGGTTACAATCCTCGCAGAAACAAGAGCTAACTGGGCTGATTAACCCAACAGTGCCAGCCCATCTAGGGACTTTGTACGTCTTTGCCACACCATCAATGTTAAGAGGCACCAACTCAGGCATTTTTTCTAGTACAACCTTATTGGATAAAAATTTATCCTTACTCCAATTTGCTGTTTCTCCAATTTGCATAAGTTCTATAAATCTCACTTGGATATCATTATCCTTCGTGAGGCTTATCATATCCACGATTTCATTGTCGTTAAATCCGCCTATTAGCACACAGTTGAGCTTAATTTTAAAGCCCAGCTTAATCGCTTCATGGAGACCTTCCAGCGCCTTATTTAAATCGCCATTTCTAGTAATTTTACGGTATTTTTCTTCATTTAAGCTATCCATGCTTATATTTAATCTTTGAACTCCAGCATCCCAAAGCTCCTGTGCAATGGGTTTCAATAATATCGCATTGGTGGTGATACAAATTTCTTCTATGCCTTCAATTTCATTTATACCCTTGCATAAATCTACGATATTTCTTCTAACCAATGGCTCTCCACCTGTTAATCGTATTTTAGAAATTCCAAATTTCGAAGCTGCCTTTGTGATTTCTATAATCTCTTCATAACTTAATATCTCATCGTGACACTTTTTCTCGACACCACCATCTGGCATGCAATACTCACATCGGGAGTTGCATAAATCCGTCACGGATATTCGCATATAACTTATATTTCTATTAAATTTATCTCTCATAATTATTCACCGATATTTCCAAATAGACTTCCCACCCTAAATGCTTTTAGTAGCGTTCCCGCTTCTTGTGGCGGGCTTCCCATGGGAATTTCCGCAAGGGCATCACAGTCTACAAAAGATGAAACAACGCCATTTCCCTGTTCTTGGTTCTCAGAAAAATATACATATCCTCCCTCGAACTCCAATTTCCCACGCAACAATCTAAATGCTGGACTCTTTTTATTTAATGTTTTTTTCAAAATTACATCTATCATTTCAGGTAATAAGTCTTTTCTCCCACACATTTTATACAAAACTGGAAGTCCAACACGATACAAGCTCAACAGTGCTGCTGCAGGATTTCCCGAAAGTCCAAATACAATTTTTCCATCTAATTTCGATAACACGATGGAGCCACCTGGTTTCATCGCTGTTTTCCAAAATAGTATTTCTGCCCCTAAGTTTTGCATACTGGTTAGGGCATAATCATAATCGCCCACGGATGCTCCTCCTGTGGTGAAGAGTAGGTCCACGTCTTTTATGGCTGCTACGGTTTTTTCCTCAACTTCCTGTGGGTCATCCTTTACTACGCCTAAATTCTTAACTTCAAATCCAACATTTTTCATAAAAGCACTTAGCGTGTTGAAGTTGCTATTATAAATCTTTCCAGGCTCCAATTCTTCAAGTGGGTCCATTAGTTCGCTTCCCATATTGAAAATCCCAACAACCGGCTTTTTATAGACTTCTACTTCCGTATATCCCTGACTTGCCAACTCTCCAAGGGAGCCCGTATTTAAAACCTCTCCCATTGAAATAATCAAGTCGCCTTTTTTTCTATCTTCTCCTACATATACAATGTCAGTATTTGGAGGAATTTCTCTAAATATCTCCACATATTCTGAATTTGCATTCGTCTCTTCGAATTTTAAGCATACATTGGCGCCCTCTGGTACTGGACCACCTGTAAATATCTTGGACGCGCGCCCTTTTGTCACCGTCATTTTCGGAAAGTATCCTGCTGGTATCTCTTCAACAATTTTTAATCTAACGGGAGATTCCTTAGTCACTCCAACCGTGTCTTCACCACGAACCGCATATCCATCATAGGGACTTCTATCGAAGGGTGGCACATTAATTTTTGCATATATATCCTTGGCAGATACTCTATGTAATGCATTTTCAAGGGTTACCACTTCCGTGCAGAGATTAAATTCCTCCTTAAGAAGTAAATCCCTAGCGGCATCCGGGTGAATTTGTGTCGGTATATTAAAGTCCATTTTCATCGTAATAATCACTTTCCAAAAATTTTATACTATCTCTAGGGATGTGCAAATATGCCACATCACCTGCTTTTAAGCCTTCTAGCTCATTCTTATCTATATCTAAAACAAAGTCCTTAGCTTCAGGGCTTTCATTTATTTTCAACACAACAGTACAGTAGTCTACACTGTACAATATATCTACTATTTTAGTCACTATAACATTTTCTAATTGGGAATCTGGTAAATTTTTATATAACCCAAGCTTGGTTAAACTGACACTTATCAAACCATTGGGGGATGGTACGACTCCGTAAATCAATAATTCAGTCCACCAAGCTTGGGCATATATTCTATCATCTGCAAGCCTTTCATACTTCGAAAAGTTTTTCAAGCCTGACAAAATGCTAGAAGCATAAGTTATTGGATTTTCGAACAAATCCATGGTAGGTCTTTTTCTTTCACCCTTACCTTCGTGCAAAACGCACACATTAGACGTCAATCTGTAGACTTCGTCCTTGTTATGTGATACTAGTATAGCACTTTTTACATACTTATTTAAAGCTTTATTTAGCTCAAATTCCATTTTCCATCGATTAAATTCATCCAATGCCGCAAATGGCTCATCTAGTAGCATTATTTCAGGCTTTGTCACAAAAATTCGCGCCAGTGCCGTTCTTTGTTTTTCTCCACCTGAGATTTGTCTAGGGTAAAGATTTTTTTTGCTGAGTAGATTAAACTCATTTAAGATCCTATCTACCTCTGCTCCACTATTTTCAGTTCCTTCAATCCCCGTCAATACATTTTCTCCCACGGTCATATTTGGAAATAAGGCGTAATCTTGAAATAAAAATCCAATTTTCCTCTCTTGGGGAGTTAAGTTAATTTTCTTCTTTGAATCAAATAATATTCTATCGTTTAAAATAATTTCGCCTTCATCAGGTTTCACAATCCCAGCGATACACTTTAACGTCATGCTCTTTCCACTGCCGGACATACCAAGGAGACCCATAACCTCGTTATCGGTCTCAAAATCTACGTCTAAGGTGTATTTATTCAATTTTTTTCTTATATTTACCTTTAGCATAATATCCTCAATATCCTGCAGTCTTTACCTTTGAATTTTGTTCCATCGTGTTCATCACTATCAATATCCCGAAGGATAAAAGTACATTTATCATAACCCATTGATAGGCTAAATTTTCATTTCCAGTTCTCCACAGCTGATAAACCGTAGTCGATACCGTGGCAGTCCTACCCGGTGTATAACCTGCTACCATGCTCGTAGCTCCATATTCACCCAGCGCCCTTGCGAAGCTTAATACAGCGCCTGCTATAATTCCACTTTTGCTATTTGGCATTATTACCTTCCAAAATATCCAAGTATTACTCTTCCCTAGGGTTTGGGCTGCGTATTTTAAATTGTCGTCAAATGCCACAAAAGCACCCCTTGCAGTTCTGTACATGAGGGGAAATGTCACAACAATTGTTGCAAATATGGCAGAGTACCAATTCATAATTATTTTTATACCGAATTCTTCCAATAGAAATCTACCTAGGATACTGTTGGTACCCAATAGCCTCAATAAAAAAAATCCAATAACGGTTGGAGGCAGCACAAGGGGAAGGGTTAGAATTACATCTGTAACACCCTTCAATCCTTTAGGCAACTTCTCCACATAATATGCCAAGCCAATACCTAGAAAAAATGTTATGAAAGTAGAAATTGCAGCTATTCTAATGGAATTAATTAAAGGAAACAAATCCATGTGCTATTCTCCTGTTTTTTAGTCTGCCATTACAAATCCTACAGATTCGAATATTTCCTTAGCCGTATCGCCTTGTAGGTAATTTAAAAATTTAACTGCTTCGTCTTTGTTTGTAGTTTTCTTTAAAACTGCTGCTGGATAAACAACTTCGTTTGCCAAAGTTCCCTCTGGTGGATAAGCTACTATTTCCAGACCTGCAGAAAATGCGTCAGTTGCATAAATAATTCCCGTATCGACGCTGGATTCAGAAACCCAAGTAGTTACTTCCTTAACGTTGGAACCAAAAGTTACCTTAGGTTGAATCGCATCCCAAATTCCCATGTTCTTTAATATTTCTTCAGAATATTGTCCAACTGGAACGTCTGAGTTTCCAAGTGCAATAGTTTCAACCTTGTCCGTGTTTAAATCTTCAAAAGAAGTGATTTCCTTTGTATTACCTTCTTTAACTACCAAGGTAACTCTGTTTTTAAGCAAATTTATATGAGTATCAGATTCCACAAAGTCTAGCTTATCCGTATTTGCTTCTGACGCTATGTCCAGTAAGTTCATTTGTCTTTGAGCTGCAGAAATAAAAATGTCGCAATCTGCACCCTCTTCAATTTGTGTCTTGAGGGTACCTGATGAATCAAATGTATATACGATATCTACATTTGGATTCTCAGCTATGTACTTCTCTTTAATTTGTTCCATGGTTTCCGTCATGGATGCTGCAGCAAATACTACTAGCTCTACCTTTTCTTCCTGAGGCGCAGTAGTGCCACCTGTAGTGCCGGTGTTACCGCCACAGCCTACCAACAACAAGCTTGCTAAAATAAATCCTAAAATCCTTTTCAATGCTCTTCTCCTTTAAGTAAATTAAAAATACTGTCTTGGCTGACCAAAACAGTATTACAATAATCCAATTTAACATTAGGAAAATAGCAATGTTTTGTGTCCTTTTCAAGCGGAAGGCTACTCAATTTCTCGAATAACCCGTGAACCGAAGTTCTGGCTAATATCCATGGGTTGCCCTTTAGGAATATCAGCTCGGATACAATATATTTGCTATAATATTAACATAAACATATTATCAATACAACGATTATATAAATAATTTTAATTTACAGTCTAAAAATTAAAAACAAACCCAAATAATTTCAGGTTTGTCATATCTTTTCTATACATTCCATTTTTCATTAAGTCTGCTCATCCATTCGTAAACGTCTATGGAATATACTTCCTGCAGTTTTTCCCTGTCCATAACTTCATCTATAACTCCATAATCATAGACCTTGCCGTCCTTGAGGAGTAGCGCCTTAGTTCCAAACATCCTCGCCAGTCGTAAATCATGCACAACTGATATAGCAGCACGCTTTCCAGCTTTTAGCCAATCCCTAATTAAATCAAAGGTTTGCTCTTGATAAGCCATGTCCAAATGGTTGGTGGGCTCATCTAAAATCATTAGTTGAGGATTTTGGGTTATTAGTTGTGCTAAAAATGCCCTCTGCAATTCTCCACCGGACAATGTTAATACGGATTGGTGTTCGAGTTTTTTCATTCCAGTCTTTAATAATGCTTCATCTATAATAGAATCTTCGGCTTCCTCATGGGTGTCAAATATGGATTTGTTATAGGAATACCTTCCTAAACTTACTACTTCCCTAACTGAAAATGAATATGCCACATAATGATTTTGCATTAATACGCCAATATTTTTTGCACGTTCAATGGGCTTCATGTTTTTTAAGTTTTTATCTTGGAATAATATTTCACCACTATATGGCAATGATTGTGCTATGGCGTTGGTTATGGTAGTTTTTCCTGCACCGTTGGGGCCTACGATCATAATCCAATCGCCTTCTGCCACTTCGAAGTTAACATTATCCAAAATTTTCTTTCCTGGATATTCTACGGATAGGTTCTTGACCTTAAGCATCACTTCACCTTCCTCATATTATAAAATATATATACGAACAATATTGAACCTACAAAGGAAGTTACAACTCCAATAGGTAATTCTATAGGGCTCAATACCGTCCTAGCAATTAAGTCTGCAAAAAGCAAAAATACTGCTCCACCAAACAATGAAGCCACTAGAAGTTTTCTATGGGATGGTCCCACGAATCTTCTCAGTATGTGAGGGATTATTAATCCTACAAAACCAATGGTTCCACTAAAGGCTACGCAAACGCCAATTATGGCCGATACGGAAAGCATTATAACCAACTTTGTTCTCTTTACATCAACCCCAATATGCTGTGCATTTTTTTCACTAATCGCAAAGGCATCTAATTCCCTAGAGCGAATTAATATATTTGCTCCAAATATTAACAGTATCGTTCCAATGATTATAGCTCCCTTGTAGGTACTTCCAGATAGACTGCCCATCTGCCAAAACGTGATGGATTCTACTTTATTAGAAGCAAATACTATAATGAAACTGGAAATACTGGAAACGAACATGGAATAAATTACACCTAGTAAAATAATCGTATTGGTCGATAGTGAATAGTCTAGTTTATGAGACATACTCAATATAAACAATATGGAAATAAACGCAAAAAGCATAGCCATAACCACTGTCCCGGCAAGTGGGATTGCCGGAATAGTTATGTCTAATGCTATTGCTAGCACGGCACCTAATGCTGCCCCCGAGGAGACACCAAGGGTTGAGCCATCCGCTAAGGGATTTCTTAGGAGACCTTGCATCGCTGCACCACATAGTGCTAACGCGCCACCAATTAGCGCCACGTTTAGCACCCTAGGAAGTCGTACAGACATTATAATAGAACTTGTGGTTCCCGAAATTTTGCCAGACACTATGCTTTCAAAAATGATGCGAAATACATCCAAGATAGGTATATTCACACTCCCAATTCCTACACAAAGCCCTAAAGCAAGTAATGTAATTATTGAAAATGCAGCATAATGTCTAAGAGTGAACCTATCCTCATTAATTCTCATTGATTTATCTTTCTGATATAAAATCAGCTAGAGCTTTAGCTCCGTCTTTTAATCTTGGTGCAGGTCTGGAAAGCTCGTCATTCACTAGGTTTAAAATTTTATCTTCCTTAACCGCAGTGATGTTTTCCCAGCCTGGTCTAGATTTTATTTCTTCAATCGGTGTAGGTCCTTCACCGAAATACATTGATATAGTCATAATGTAGTCAGGATTTCTTTCCAATACTTGCTCCTCAGAAACCTCTGCCCAACCATTTAAATCTTCAAATATATTTGTAACGCCAATTATGTCGGCAATTTCTTGCATAAATGTTCCATTGCCACCTGTCCATAATCCATATTGTAGCGGGGATATTTCAAAGTAAATTGTTTTACCTGCATTTGCGTCTTTATTTTTAGATATTTCTGCAAATGTTGATTTCATTTCTTCAATAACAGTATTTGCTTCGTCATTTTTCCCCATAATTTGTCCTAGGAGGACTATGGATTCATAGACTTCTTCAATATTAGCTGCATCCGTCATTACGACAGTTGCTCCAGCGTCCGTCAGAGTTTGCACCTGTTCGTTGGTTTGTGCCATGTCGCTCATCAACACCAAATCTGGTTCAAGGGCTAACACTTGTTCAGCGTTTAAATTTTTTCCAGATTCTACAATCTCAGCAGCCAATGCGGCCTCGGGATAATCAACATATTTACCACGACCTACAAGGGTTTCACCTGCGCCAATTGCAAATAGTATTTCTGCATTGGATGGAGTTATCGCCACAACTCTCTTTGGAGTTTCTGCAAAGGTCAACTCTCTATCCATCATATCGACTACTTTTATTTCCGTTCCCGCCGATTCGGTAGGTGTCTCTGTGGTAGTTTCAGTAGTAGGTGTAGTTTCAGTTTTTGTACCGCATGAAGCCAATCCAAAAATCATCACAAATACCAGCAAGGTGCTCAAAATCTTAAACTTTTTCATTAAATCTCCTCCATAAAAATAGCTTCCACCTAAAAGTAGAAGCCAAAGTAATGCAAAAAAATAAACAGCCTCAAACCCAGGAGATAAAATTAAGCGCATACAGGTCTCCCGACTTAGCTTCATCCTCCGGACACCTTCCCACCTATTTAGGCAGTGGTATTCGTCCTTCGTCAGCATCACGGTTACTGGGATAGTTCAGGATTTTCACCCGATTCCCTAAGCAGTTGCTTCGCACGTTGTGCATACACACTTATACTATTAAGTTAAATTAAATATATCACATCCGTAATTCCATTACAATAGTACCCCAAATATT
>CAYUJY010000009.1:0-21813 GCA_964445145.1 uncultured Peptoniphilaceae bacterium
AAAATGATAGGGAAAAAAATTTGATAGGAAGCTTAAATACAGCAGTGCATTTGGTACAAGAAACATGTGACGAAAATATAGTCGTGAAATATTTTTATCCATATATATCTGATTCCAGCTTTGTGTATATACCAGAGGATATAGAAGACCTAAACGGCCTACTTCATAATACTCCAGGACTTGGGGTAAAGTTTATTCACCCAGTCGGGGCGATGAAAAAAATTAGCATGCCGGTTGCAAATATAGGCACCTATGGAAAGGATGGACACAAATTTACCGAACGTGTACACAAGGACTTCACCTTCCAAAAAATCCCGAATATTACACTAAATACCATTTTGGAACTTTTGAAATAAGTTTTATGATAAAAAATTTACACATAAAATTAAATGAACTATACTTTAATTAGTAACATTAAAAATTGTTTTAAGGTATAATATTGGAAGTTAATAAATAGGAGAAAATATGGAAGTATATATATTTGATATGGACGGAACGCTTATAGACTCTATGACCTTCTGGGACAATTTAATGCCCCATTATTTAGACACGGTAGGTATAGTACCTGAAGCGGAGCTTGTGACAGAAATAAGAAACATGCCACTACAATCTGGGGTGGAGTTCGTGCGTGAAAAATATGGTTTAGCCTTGACCAAGGAAGAAATTATTACAGAGGTGAGAACCCTACTGAAACAAAAGTATGAATCAGAATTTCCATTGGATGATTCAGCAGTGGAAATTTTGGAATCCTTAAAGTCTAGGGGGAAGAAAATCGTACTGGCTACTGCTACCCAAAGAAGCTTGGTAAATGTATTTTTGAATAGATTTAATCTAGTTGGTTTTTTTGACTTAGAAATAGTTAGCGATGAATCCTCTTATCACAAGGACGAACCAGAATATTTTCTACGTATCGCCAACCATTTTGATGTGTCTCCTAAAGAATGTGCAGTAGTTGAAGATGCGCTTTATGCTATGAAAACAGCTTATAATATTGGGATGAACATAGCAGCAGTAACGAGGGACACACCTGAGTTTCATATGGAGGAAGTGGAGGATATTTCCCTCATCAGTGGCCACGACCTAACTACAATTAAGGAATTTTTCTTAAAGTAATGAATCCTAGAAAGCGCATGACTCTATTGGTTGGAGCGACATTAGTAATATTAGTTTTTAGTTTATTAATAAGGGGCAGGGAAACCACACCCACATTGGAGATTGAAAATCAAAGTGTGGTGTTGGGCGTTGATGTGTCCAGATATCAAGGAGATATTGACTTTGAAAGCCTATATTCCCAAGGTGTGAGATTTGTTTTCATCAAGGCAACAGAGGGTGTGACCTACGTTGACCCAACCTATAACACAAATTGGGAAAATGCCCACAAATCTGGAATGCGAGTGGGAGCATATCATTTTTTCAGATTTGAAAGTGATGGCTTAGAGCAGGCTAATAACTTTATAGACAACGTTGAAAAATTAAAAAAGTCCTTACCTCCAGTTCTGGACGTGGAATATTATGGTGATTATATCCACAGACCCATGGGGAAGGACGAAGTAGTGGGGAAACTTGAAAATATGGTGGATACGCTACAAAAACATTATGGAAAATATCCAATTATTTATTGTAATAGATTTGTTTATGAAGCATATATTAGGGATAATTTTCCTGAATGCGACATATGGTATAGAAGTATAGATACAGACTTTCCAATCTTGTCAGATGGTCGAGAATGGACATTTTGGCAATTTGATGACAAGGGAATTATGGAGGGTTACGAAGGAGGAGAAAAACATATCGATCTCAATTATTTCAATGGTGATTTGAACGAATTGAAAAGATATGCCAATTGATGGAAGAAAAAATAGAACTAAGTAGTGGACTGAGTAATACTTGTTTTGTGTTAGATACCACCCTTGAGAGAAAAACCTTGGTGGACATCGAAAGAAGTATTATCAAATCCTATAGAAAACATATATGGGTAAAGTTTATTAGGGCAATAAAGACCTATGAGCTGATTGGTGAAAATGATAAAATTGCAGTTGCCATATCCGGGGGCAAAGATAGCTTGCTATTGGCTAAATTGTTTCAAGAGCTTCAAAAACACAGCAAGCTAAAGTTTGAACTAGAATTTATAGCCATGGACCCAGGGTATAATGCTCACGTAAGGGAGCATTTAGAAAGAAATTTGGAATATTTAAATATACCTGCCAAAATTTATGATTCAGATATATTTGAGGTGGCGGATAAAATTGCTGGGGGCGAGCCATGCTACATGTGTGCCCGCATGAGAAGGGGATTTTTGTACGCGAAGGCAGAGGAACTAGGATGTAATAAGTTGGCTCTAGGACATCATTACGATGATGTAATAGAAACAATTATGCTGAACGTACTGTGTTCAGGAAATTACAAAACCATGATGCCTAAGCTGCACTCCCAAAATTTTAAAAATATGGAATTGATAAGACCATTGTATTTAATAGACGAAGAAGCCATTATCAGATTTATGAAAAACGCTGGAATCCAAGCATTGAACTGCTCTTGTACAATAGCTGAAAAACGCTCAGGAAATAAGAGATTTGAGATAAAGGACTTAATTAAATCACTGGAAGGTAGCTTTGACAATGTCAGAGATTCCATATTTAGATCGGCAGAAAATGTTGATTCTGGCTCTATTATTGGTTGGAAGAAAAATGGACAAAAATTTAGCTTTTTAGATGAATATGACGAGGTGTAAATGAAATTTGTATCATGGAACGTAAACGGATTGCGCGCTGCAGTAAAGAAGGGTTTTATGGACTACTTTAACGAAGTGGACGCAGACATTTTTGCAATACAAGAAACTAAGTTACAGGAAGGCCAAATAGAAATGGACATTCCTGGATATTTTGAATATTGGAATCACGCCCACAAGAAAGGTTATTCTGGAACGGCTATATTTACAAAAAAGGAGCCGATAAGAGTAAGGTACGGACTAGACATCGAAGAACACGATACGGAGGGAAGATTAATAACTCTGGAATATGAAGATTTCTATTTCGTAAATGTATATACTCCAAATTCTCAAAATGAGCTGAGAAGACTTCCCTATAGAATGACCTGGGAAGATGATTTCAGAAATTATTTAGAAGAGCTGGATGAGAAAAAACCAGTAATATTATGTGGTGATTTAAACGTTGCCCACAAGGAAATTGACTTAAAAAATCCAAAGACAAACAGAAAGAGTGCTGGATTTTCTGACGAGGAAAGGGAGAAAATATCTATACTTTTAGAAAGTAAATTTGTGGATACCTTTAGATATTTTTATCCAGAATTAGAAGGCGCATACACATGGTGGAGCTATTTAGGACAAGCGAGATCTAGAAATGCAGGATGGCGTATAGACTATTTTGTGGTTTCCAACTCAATGCTAAACAGATTGAAATGCGCAGAAATACATTCAGAGATTATGGGATCTGATCATTGTCCCGTTCTTATAGAAATCGATTAGGAGGAAATATGGGATATTTATCTGTAGAAATTAGAAAGAATCTTTACTACATCGGAGTTAATGACAGATTAACTCATTTATTTGAAAACATGTGGCCATTGGAAAATGGGGTTAGCTATAACTCATACATTTTCACAGGGGAAAAGACAGCATTGTTAGACACCGTAAAAATAAATAAGGTGGATAATTTTGTTGAAAAATTACTGAGTGTATTAAATGGTAGACAACTGGATTATTTAGTAGTTCACCATATGGAACCGGACCACTCAGGCTCCATATCAACCGTTATAGATATGTTTCCAAACGTAAAATTGGTTGGAAACAAAAAAACAAAGGAATTTTTAAATACATTCTATAAGCTGGAAGAATTTGATGGTTATGATTTGGATGCAAACTTCGTGGAAGTAAAAGACGGCGACAAGTTGGACTTAGGTGATACTGCTTTGACATTCTACACCACACCTATGGTGCATTGGCCTGAATCCATGGTTAGCTATGAAGAGTCCACAGGTACGCTATTTTCCCAAGACGCTTTTGGTAGTTTTGGTGCTCTTTCCGGAGCCATATTCGACGACGAAATCAACTGGGAATTCTACCTAGACGACACTGTTAGATATTATACGAATATCGTAGGAAAGTTTAGCTTACAAGTGCAAAACGCGTTGAAAAAATTAGCTCCACTGGATATTAAAATGGTTTGTCCAGTTCATGGTCCTGTTTGGAGAACTAACCCAAAGAGAATAATACAGCTTTATGCACAACTTGCTAAGTATGAGACAGAAGAAGGTGTGGTCATTGCTTATGGATCCATGTATGGAAATACTGAAAAGATGGCAGAGGCAATAGCTAGATCCATAGCAGTTAGGGGAATAAAAAACGTAAAGATTTATGACGTTTCAAAAACCCACATGTCATATATGCTATCTGACCTTTGGAGATATGAAGGAATTATCCTAGGCAGCTGTACCTACAATAATTCACTATTCCCTAATATGGCAACCCTTGTAAAGACTCTTGAAACCCAAAAGATGAAAAATCACACGCTTGGAGTATTTGGTTCCTACAGTTGGAGTGGTGGAGCATTGAAGGAATTAAAGGAATTTGCTGAAAAGTCAGGTTTCGATGTCTTAGAAACAACAGTTGAGACAAAGGGCGCACCGACGGAAGCAGACCTTGCACTTTGTGCAAAAATTGGCGAAGAAATGGCCGATAAACTTTTAGAAAGACGTGCAAAACAACTTTCAGAAATGCTAGACGTGTAACAACATTATTTACCGACTCTTTATGGGTCGGTATTTTTTACAAAAAATTGAAATTATGCAATAACTAAATTAATAATTTAATAAGTGTATTTAGTCTATCATAGGGTATAAAACTAACAAGTAAGAATGTCTCAAATGAAATAAATGGAAGATTATTGTTTGAAGAATCAATTTATGAAGGGGGACGATTATGAGAAAGAATGAAATCAATTTGAAGAAGGAACATGACGCTATTAGAAATGCTGTAGGTTATTACGATTTTACTCACCAACTATTGGAAGTAATGGGACCAGATTCAGGAGCATTTTTAGACTACCTATTCGTAAATAAATTCAGCACTGCAAAAGTAGGATCAGCAAAATATACTACAATGCTAAACGAAGATGGGGTAATTATTGATGACGTAATCATCTTTAGGATTAAAGAGGAACAGTATTGGATTTCCACACTTTATATCGATGATATGATCAAATGGTTTGATGCACACAAAGGCGGCTTCGATGTGTTCTATAAGGACATAACCGAATACGTATCCATGGTAGCTGTTCAAGGGCCGAAATCAGGTGAACTATTGAATGCTCTTTTAAAGAGTCCTGTTGATAAGCTAAAATACTTTACCATAGAAGATAACTTCTTGGAAGGAATGCAAATCATGGTTGCTAGATCAGGATTTACTGGTGAGCTTGGATATGAGTTGTATGTAGACCCTCCATCAGTTAATTGGGTTGAAGAACAACTTGAAGAAAAGGGTGCAGACCTGGGCGTGCAAAAAATGACTACGGATGTAATTCTCACGAGCTTACCTAGAGAAAAAGGCTATACTTTGATGAGTGACTTGGGTGGAGCAAATCCACTTGAAGTTGGATTCGACTGGACTGTAGGGTGGGACAAGGATTTTATTGGAAAAGCTGCGCTAGAAAAAGTAAAAGCAGATGGACCGAAAAGAAAACTTCTAGGCTTTACAGTAGCTGATGATAAAGCAGTAATAGAAGAAAATGCTGAAGTAACAATTGATGATAAAGTAGTAGGAAAGGTAACTACCTTTACCTATGGCTACACGGTGGGTAAAAATATTGGTTTTGCCTTGGTGGATGCTAAACTTGCAGATATTGGAGACGAAGTAGAAATCGATGGTGTAAAAGCAGTGCTAGCAGATAGGATGTTTTATGACCCAGACAACAAAAAAATAAGAGGATAAAAGATTAAACCTCCCGCAATGGGAGGTTTTAAAATAAAACTAATGTACAAATTCTTGTAGAATTAGCTAATAACTTATTCCTGCAGATTATGAAAGATTTGTAAAATATTTTTTACATGGAAAATTTCAATATGTTTTCACATTACTATGTTATAATGAATCAATATTAATTTTGTAATATATAAAAATTTTTATATAAATGGAGGTAGAATGAAACTTCATACAGGTTTGGATATCGGATCCACCACAGTTAAAATGGTAGTTATTGATGATAAGAAAAATATTCTATACAGCACTTACACTCGTCACTTTTCTGACGTTAGAAAGACAGTAACTGATGTAATCATAGATTGCTACAAAAAGTTTAAGTATGATTCCACGACTATTGCAGTCACAGGTTCGGGAGGATTAAAAGCCCACGAATTACTAGGCGCAGATTTCGTACAAGAAGTCGTGGCTGGAGCTAAGGCAATCACCACGATGATTCCAGAAACGGATGTTGCCATAGAGCTAGGTGGAGAAGATTCTAAAATCACATATTTAAAGGGATCCCTAGAACAGAGAATGAATAGTATTTGTGCTGGTGGAACTGGCGCTTTTATTGACCAAATGGCATCATTATTAGAAACTGATGCAGCTGGTCTAAACGATTTGGCAAACGACTATCACAAAATTTATCCCATTGCATCTCGTTGCGGCGTATTTGCAAAGACGGACATTCAGGCCTTAATAAACCAAGGTGCATCAAAGGAAGATATATCTGCCAGCGTGTTCCAGTCAGTAGTAAACCAAACTATTTCAAACTTGGCATGCGGAAGACCCATAAGGGGCAAAGTTGCATTTTTAGGAGGACCACTACACTTTCTTCCGAATTTACGTCAAAGGTTTGTTGAAACCCTCGACCTAAAAGAGGATGAAGTTATTGTGCCTGAAAACCCTCAACTATTCGTGGCACTCGGTGCTGCACTTTCATCGATGGATTATAAGGCAATAGCTTTTGTGGACTTGTTCGCAAGGGTCACCGATGCTCCAACAGAACACGGAGTTATAGAAGGGTCACTGGCACCACTTTTTGAATCAGAGGAAGAGCTGGAGAAATTTAGAGAAAGTCATAAGACTGAAACTTTATTAAGACTGCCCCTAGAGAGTTATGAAGGACCTTTGTATCTGGGAATAGACGCAGGTTCAACTACTACAAAAATTGTGCTTTTGGATGAGGACTTAAATCTTCGTTTTGAATTCTATGACAACAACAAAGGGAAACCACTGGATGTTGTCGTGGAGCAGATGAGAATAATCTACAGTAAAATGCACAAAAATGCTTATATTAAAAACAGCGGCATCACAGGATATGGAGAAGATTTTATTAAAGCTGCCATAGGCGTGGACATTGGAGAAGTGGAAACCATAGCCCATTTAACTGCGGCTAGATATTTCGACCCAGAAGTTGATTTTATCGTAGATATTGGTGGCCAGGATATGAAGTCCATGAAGGTGGAAGATGGTGTAATAAGCTCCATTCTTTTAAATGAAGCGTGTTCTTCAGGTTGCGGAAGCTTCCTAGAAACCTTCGCGAAATCCTTGAATATGAGTGTAGCAGAATTTACAGACTTGGCATTATTGGCAAAAAATCCTGTGGATTTGGGTTCAAGATGTACAGTATTTATGAATAGTATGGTAAAGCAAGCTCAAAAGGAAGGCGCAGAGGTAGGAGATATCGCTGCGGGCTTAGCGTATTCTATAATTAAGAATGCAATCCAAAAGGTAATAAAGGTCAGGGACCCGGAAACCTTAGGACAACATATAGTAGTACAAGGCGGAACTTTTTATGGGGATGCCATACTT
This sequence comes from uncultured Peptoniphilaceae bacterium, assembly GCA_964445145.1. Taxonomy (GTDB): domain Bacteria; phylum Bacillota; class Clostridia; order Tissierellales; family Peptoniphilaceae; genus CAYUJY01. Next base: position 7,790 of record CAYUJY010000009.1, read on the forward strand.
CGAGTTTTTGAATTAATTACTGGAAAAAATGTTAAAAGACCATCCATAGCAGGCTTGATGGGTGCATTTGGAATGGCAATAATTGCAAAGAATAAAGCCCAGGAAGAAAAATCTACAATTGCAGATGCAAGAACCTTAGGGGAATTTGAATACACAGTAAAATCAGCTACTTGTCGCCAATGTACAAACTATTGCTCACTTAGGGTGAACACTTTCTCAAATGGCAATAGGTTTATTACGGGGAATAGATGTGAAAGAGGAGCTGGAGTCGTCAGAAAAGGTGAATCAGAATTACCTAATCTATATAAATACAAATACGACCGAGTGTTTGATTATGATTCACTAAGTGAAGCTCAAGCCCATAGGGGAACTGTTGGAATGCTTAGGGTTTTAAACACATATGAAAACTATCCATTTTGGCATACCTTCTTTACAAAGCTGGGCTATAGAGTAGTGCTTTCAGGTAAATCTGATAGAACCATGTATGAAAAAGGGATAGAGTCCATAGTATCGGAAACGGCTTGTTACCCTGCAAAACTAACCCATGGTCATCTAGAAGATTTGCTAGAAATGGGCGTCAATAAAATTTTCTACCCTTCAGTTTTTTATGAAGAACAACAATTTGAAAAGGCTGACAATACTTTAAATTGTCCAGTTGTAGCTGGGTATTCAGAAGTTTTGAAAAATAATGTGGAAGGTCTTAAAAATCCTGATATAACATTCTTAAATCCTTTCATATCCTTTGATGATAGAAAGAAATTGGAATCTAGATTGGCTGAGGTTTTCGTCGATATTCCAAAGGGAGAAATATACGGTGCAGTGCGTGCAGCATACGAGGAGCAAGATAGGTATAAAGCCGACGTATTGGCAGAGGGTACTAGAGCATTAGAATATATTGAAGAACATAAAATTAAGGGAATTGTTTTAGCTGGGCGACCTTATCATATAGACCCAGAAATAAATCATGGAATCCCTGAACTTATAGAGTCCCTAGGATTGGCTATAATTTCTGAAGATGCCATTGCATTAAATCAAGATGTAACTGGTAGACTAAGAGTTCTAGACCAATGGACTTATCATTCTAGATTATATAGGGCAGCAGAATTAGTTGGCGTAAGAAGAGACTTGGAAATGGTACAACTTAACTCCTTCGGATGTGGCTTGGATGCCGTAACCACGGACCAAGTTAACGATATTCTACATGGCTACAACAAGATTTATACTGTGGTTAAAATTGATGAAGTAAGCAACTTAGGTGCTATAAAAATTCGTTTGAGGTCCTTGCTTGAAGCTACTGAAAACAGAGAGTTGGAAGAGCCGAAGGAAGAGATACACGAAACACCAATAATGTATACGAAGGAAATGGCAAAAACTCATACCATATTGATGCCACAAATGGCGCCAATACACTTTGAGATACTACAAGAAGCGCTACAAAGCGAAGGTATGAATGTAGAGGTATTGGAATCTACAAATACCCACGTGGTAAACGAAGGCTTGAAATATGTAAACAACGATGCATGCTATCCGTCTATATTTGTCGTAGGACAATTTATAGATGCGGTGAAATCAGGAAAGTACGACACCGACAACCTCACCTTGGTGATGAGTCAAACTGGTGGAGCCTGCCGTGCGTCCAACTATGTAGGCTTTATCAGAAAAGCTTTAAAAGAAGCAGGCTATGGACATATACCGGTTATAGGTGCCAGCTTCCAAGGAATTGAAAAACATCCAGGTTTTGAATTTGGATTGTTCCAGCTAAAGGATTTACTACGAAAATCTGTAATAGGTTTACTTTATGGCGATTTGATTATGAGATTGTCCAATGCGACAAGGCCATATGAAGCCATAAAGGGCTCTACGACGCTATTGGATAGAAGATGGATAGACATTACCAAAGAAGCTGTTAAAAAGGCTGACAAACAAGTTTTTGCAAAGCATGTAAATCAGATGGTTAAGGAATATTCCCAACTGGAAGTGACCCTTGACCTTAAACCTAGGGTTGGGATTGTTGGAGAAATACTTGTAAAATATCTACCTGCAGCAAATAATAACGTTCAGCAAGTACTGGAAGATGAAGGAGCTGAAGTTGTAGTACCTGATTTAACCGACTTTATGCTGTATTCAATGAAAAATGCAACCATAAAAAACCAGAAGCTATCTAAAGGGCTAGGTGGATCCATTGGGGCAGAAATATTTATTGGTTACGTGGAGTATTATAGAAAACATGTGAGACAAGCTTTAGAAGGTTCTCGTTTTGACCAACCTGCCACTATTAATGAACTTATGGATTATGCTGAGGAATTTGTTGACCTTGGTAATCAATATGGCGAAGGATGGCTCTTAACAGCAGAGATGGTGGAATTAATACACCACGGCGCAAACAATATTGTATGCGTGCAGCCATTCGGATGTCTTCCTAACCACATAACTGGTAAGGGAGTTATAAAGGCGATTAGAGAAAAGTATGAAACTGCAAATATTATACCTATAGACTATGATGCCAGTGCTTCAGAAGTGAACCAGTTTAATAGAATAAAGCTGATGCTATCTAGGGCAAATAGCGAAAAAGAAGCAGATAGGGCATATTCTAAGAAACTTAATCAAAAAATTGGAAGAAAATAATCTATGAGATTCCGTAAATTAAATAGGATTTACGAAAGATTTTGCATAATCTTCACATATGAATAGACAAAATGAGTTATAATGGTTCTAACATATAACAAAGGAGTGTGATCTCATGGTTATTAGACTTGACGAATTAGAAGAAGAAATAGTGATTATCGATTAATGCGAAAAGAGCGTCCATATGGATTGCTCTTTTTTTTGTTAAAATTGAAATGCTATTTCCAATTTAAATTTTGAAATGTTAGTTGTCTATGTTAGAATATACCCATGGATACATTTTTAAGAATTATGGAGGTCGTATTACCGGTATTTTTAGTGGTAATATTTGGATATTTTGCAAGCAAAAGAGGCTTGTTATCAAAAGGATTTTTAGACGGAGGAAGCAGATCCGTCTACACTGTTTTTATGCCAATTTATATGTTTACGAGCGTTTATGCTACAGATGGATTGGACGTAGTAGACCCTAAAATCGTAGCTATGATTATGGCGGCGCAGTTTATTTTAATAGGCGTACTTTATTTTGTATTTAAGGCTATGAGCTTTGATAGGGAAGAAATGGCCATATTGATACAAACATCCCTCAGGTCTAATATACTACTCTTTGGATTAGCCTTGGCGAGAAATTATTATGGGGAAACAGAAGTATCCATTATTGCAATTTATATAGGCGTTATAGCTGCCTTCTCAAATGGAATCGCCATTATTATTTATGAAGTACTAACGCGAAAAGAAGAATCCTTGGATTTCAAATCCATAGGGAAAAGTGTTTTGAAAAATCCAATTTTAGATGCAGCTGTTCTCGCAATACTTTTGAAACTTTTAAATATAAATGTATATGAACCTATCCTTAGGTCCATGAGGGATATTGGTGGAATGGCGACACCCCTAGGACTTATGTGCATAGGTGGCATGCTAAAACTTGGAGGCACAGCATCTGAAAACAAAGTGGTAGTTGCCTCAGTAGTATCAAAAGCAGTATTGATACCTCTAGTAATGCTAACGATTTTTGTTATGCTAGGCGTTAGGGGACCTGAAATGTTTGTAGTAATGCTACTATTTGCTGCTCCTATAGCTGTATCTAGCCACGCCATGAGCTGCATATACACATCCAAGGGAGATTTGTGTGCGAAGATAATTATGTATAGTACAATTTTCAATTCCATTACGATATTCGTAGCATTGTATGTACTATCTAGTCTAGGAATTATGTAGGAGGATTATGTGAAAAATTATATTTACTACGATGCACCTTTTGGGAAGCTCACATTGATTTCAGAAGAGAATCACCTCACAGGATTATACTTTGATGAAATTGAAGTTGATGGAGAACATATTGAAACGCCACTTTTAAAAGAGGCAATACAGCAACTGAGTGAGTATTTCAGTGGTGAGAGGAAGGAATTTAATATTCCATTAAAGTTGAAGGGAACTGATTTTCAAATGAAATGCTGGGATGGATTACAAACCATTCCATATGGAGAGACTAGAAGTTACCAAGATATGGCTAGATATGCAGGAAACGAAAAAGCAGTTCGAGCTGTCGGTGGCGCAAATCATAACAATCCCATTTCTATCATAGTTCCATGCCATAGGGTAATTGGAAAAAATGGAAAGTTGGTAGGTTTTGGTGGAGGACTTAGCACGAAGGAGTTCCTACTAGAGCTAGAAGAAAAAAACAAATAAATAATTAACAAAAAGTTGAAATAAAGCCATTTCAACTTTTTTTATTCAATGATACTAAAATCACTTAATTAATAAATTACTTCTTGAATATTGACTATAATTGATATATTATTAAATTATAAATACAAGGAGGTATACGGATATGGGTTTTTATGAAAAAGCGAAAGACATTGAGAAGTATATAATCGACTGGAGAAGGCATTTTCATGCTCATCCTGAGCTATCAAGCCAAGAAGAACAAACTATTAAAACGTTAAAGGAAGAGTTTGATAATTTAGGAATCGAATATATAGAAGTTCCTAATGGTGGCTTACTTGGTATCGTAAAAGGGAATTTACCTGGAGACAGAAGCGTTATGTTGAGAGCTGACGTGGATGCACTTCCAGTAGATGAACAAGATGACAACCTTGCTGGACCGAGAATTTGTAAGAGCACAGTTGATGGAGTAATGCATGCATGTGGGCACGACGGACACATGGCTATGCTACTTGGCGCAGCGAAGCTTCTTCTGGATAAGAAAGATGAATTTGGAGGTACAGTTTATCTTTGCTTAGAAAGAGGCGAAGAAGGAACAGGAAATGTAAAATATATCTTTGCATATATGGACAAGCACGGAATCAATCCTGACACGGTATTTGGAATTCATTTACTTTCAACACAAAAAACTGGTACATGGGGAATAAGTAACGATGCTATGATGGCTGCAGCTACGTTTTTCCAAGTTACCATCGAAGGTAAGGGTGGACACGGATCCCGTCCTGACCAATCTAATAGCCCTATAGATGCTTATGTTGCAATTTACAATTATCTACAAGCATTTAGATTAGCAAAAGTAAATCCATTTACAACCCTAACATATTCACTTGGTATGTTAAAAGCTGGAAATGTTGGTAACGTTATACCACAAACCTTGACATTCGCAGGAAATGCAAGATTCTTAGACAGAGAAGAATCAGGAATGCCTTTCTACAATGAATTTAGAGGTGCACTTGAAAAAATTAGTGAAGCTTACAAAGTAACTTATAATTATGACCGTTTTGATAGACCTGGATTCCCTGTAACAAATGACAAGGAAATGGCTATTTTAACTAGAGACTGGTTTGGAAAAGAATTTGGCGAAGAAAATATTGTAATACCTGAGCCTTGGATGGCATCAGAAACTTTCGCACAATATTTAGTACAATGGCCTGGAGTTTTTGCATTCTTGGGAATGGAAAACGAAGAAAAGGGTATCGGAGCAGCGCACCACAACCATTTATTTGACGTTGACGAAGACGTACTGGCAATGGGTGCGGCAGGTGCAGCTATCTACGCATTTAACTACTTGAATTCAGATGTTCAACCGGCACAAAGACCTTACAATGGAAAGGTTAAAGAATTGTTCCTAGAACTAGGAAACAGTGAAGAAACTATCGAAGAGTGGTACGCAGGCGTATAATAATTTGAGGGTGTTAAAATTACACCCTTAACATAAAAGAAGGATGCATTGATATGGGATTTTATAACAAAGCAAAAGAAATAGAAAGCTATATCGTAGACTGGAGACGACATTTCCACACTCACCCTGAACTATCAGGCGAAGAATTTGAGACGATAAAAACATTGAAGGCTGAATTTGATAATTTAGGCGTAGAATATGTTGAAATTCCAAACGGTGGATTATTGGGAAAAATTGTTGGAAATTTGCCTGGGGATAAAAGTGTTATGCTAAGGGCTGATGTGGATGCATTGCCAGTAATAGAGCAAGATGACAATCTTTCAGGTCCTAGGGTTTGTAAAAGTAGTGTAGATGGCGTAATGCACGCTTGTGGCCACGATGGACATATGGCTATGTTATTAGGAGCAGCAAAACTCCTAAATGACAAGAAGGATGAATTTGGCGGTACTGTCTATCTTTGCCTTGAAAGAGGGGAAGAAGGAACGGGAAATGTTAAATACATTTTTGCATATTTAGACAAGTATGACATAAATCCAGATTCTGTATTTGGCATTCATTTACTTTCAACCCAAAAGACTGGTACCTTTGGAATTTCAGATGGACCAATGATGGCAGGTGCACAAGCATTTAACATCACAATTGAAGGAAAAGGCGGACACGGTTCACGTCCAGACCAATCTATCAATCCTATAGATGCCTTTGCTGCCATATACAACTATCTAGAAAACTATAGACTAGCTAAGGTGAATCCGTTCGAAACATTGACCTACTCCGTAGGAGTGATAGACGCAGGGAATGTGCCTAACGTAATACCACAAACTTTGAGATTTTCAGGAACAGCAAGATTTTTCAACAGGGAAGAAGTAGGTGTACCGTTCCAAAAAACATTTAAAGAAAAGGTAGTTCAGTTGGCTGAGGCATATGATTGCCAAGTACATTTTAATATGTACACCAAGGCATTCTTTGCGGTAGTAAATGATAAGGATTGTGCAGTATTTGCAAGAGAACATTTCAAGGAGGAATTTGGAGAAGAAGCGGTAATTATTCCTGACCCGTGGATGGCATCCGAAAGCTATTCCAGATATTTGGCGCAATGGCCTGGAGTATTTGCATTTTTAGGAATGGAAAACGAAGAAAAAGGTATAGGAGCAGCCCATCACAACCATCTATTTGATGTAGATGAGGATGTTTTAGCTATGGGAGCAGCAGGTGCTGCAAGCTATGCATATAATTTCTTAAATTCAGATTTTAAACCAGAGAAAAAAGAATATAACAGAAGAGTTAAAGAAATGTTCGAAGATTTAGGCGATTCAAAAGAAGATATAGAAAGTTGGTACGAAAGCGTTTAAAATAGGTGGCAAAATTACCACCATACTATAATGGAGGGATGCAGAGATATGGGATTTTATGACAAAGCAAAAGAGATAGAAAGCTATATAGTAGACTGGAGAAGACATTTTCATGCTCACCCGGAGCTATCAGGTAAAGAATTTGAAACCTTAAAAACTTTAAAAGCTGAGTTTGATAATTTAGGCATAGAATATGTTGAAGTTCCTGAAGGAGGCTTACTGGGCAAGATAGTAGGAAACCTTCCAGGAGATAAGAGTATCATGCTAAGAGCAGATATAGATGCTCTACCGGTAATAGAACAAGATGACAACCTTGCAGGACCTAGAATGTGTAAAAGTACTGTAGACGGCGTAATGCACGCTTGCGGTCACGACGGACATATGGCTATGCTATTAGGTGCAGCGAAACTTCTTATAGACAAGAAAGACGAATTTGGCGGTACAGTATATCTTTGCCTTGAAAGAGGAGAAGAAGGAACTGGAAACTTCAAGTATATTTTTGCATATATGGAAAAGCATGGAATTAATCCGGATGCAATATTTGCAATTCACCTGCTTTCAACGCTAAAGACAGGCATTTGGGGAATTTCAGATGGTCCAATGATGGCAGCTGCTCAAGGATTTAATATCACAATAGAAGGAAAAGGCGGACACGGATCCCGTCCAGACCAATCAATAAATCCAATTGATGCATTTGCTGCAATATATAACTATTTAGAAAATTTCAGACTTGCAAAAATTAATCCATTTGAAACATTAACCTATTCAGTGGGACTGATAGAAGCAGGTAACGTTCCTAACGTAATTCCACAGACATTGACCTTTGGAGGATCTGCAAGATTCTTTAATAGAGAAGAAGTAGGATTACCATTCCACAATATGTTCAAGGATAAAGTTGTTCAATTAGCGACTGCTTATGATTGTACAGTTCGTTTTAACAGCTACCCTAGACCAATTTTTGCCGTAATGAACGACAAAGATTGTGCGGTGTTTGCTAGAGAACATTTCGCTGAAGAATTCGGTGAAGAAAATGTAATAATACCTGAACCGTGGATGGCATCTGAAAGTTATTCCATGTATCTACAACAATGGCCTGGAATCTTTGCTTTCCTAGGAATGGAAAATGAAGAAAAAGGAGTAGGAGCAGCTCACCATAACCATTTGTTCGATGTGGATGAGGACGTGTTAAAAATGGGAGCAGCAGGTGCAGCTAATTATGCATTTAACTTCCTAAACTCCGACTTTATGCCAGCGCACAGACCTTATAGGGGTAAAGTTAAGGAATTACTACTAGAAGCTGGTAATTCAGAAGAAGTTATAAAAGAAGTTTACGAAACAATAGGATAATAGGATTTTCTATTAATGTGGTTCAGGCGATTAAAAGCTTGGACCACTTTTATATTATGGTATAAAATAGTAATAAAGAATTTAATATTTTTATTAAATTCACCCTTTTGGGTGACATACATATAAAAAATTATTAGATACTATTAAAATAGATAGTTGATTTATTAATCGAAGCTAGGAGGTAAAATATGAAAAAACTATTGATAATTATACTATCCATACTGGTCTTAAGTTCATTAGTAGCATGCGAAAATAAAGCCAAAGAGGAAATAAATGAGGATTCGAAACTCAAAGTTGAACTTAATGAAAAACTTGGTGCGAAATCAAATCCAGAGCCAGTTGAAAACACTGCAGAACCATTGGAAGAATTAAACGAAGACTCTAATGAAGGCGAAGAACATGAAGAGACCCTTAGACATGGATTTATAGAAGAAAGAATCGCATGGGGTTCCTATGAATATGATGTATTTGCCATATTAGACGAAATGGGTGAAGGCGACTTAGAATATTTTAACATAACAGAGTCTTTCGTAGTATCAGAGAAGGACTTCTTTGGCTATGTAGTCATACTGCCAGTGGTGGATAGAATTCATGTGCTCGCAGAAGAAGTAGAATATGATAGCGCTAAATCCCAATTTAAGGTGATAAATAAGCTTTGGGAAAATGATATTAATTTCAGAGAATCCAATTTAATACAAACCTCTATGTCGGAAGGAATACCGAGCCTGCGATTGACTATTACCTATGATGATATGCAAATCTATTGGTTCAATACCTACGATGGAGAAAATGGAAGCGGACTTAAATATTATTCAGAAACCGACGGTTATACCCATTTTGAATGGGATATTAATGGATACATCGGAGACGTAGTAGATGGATATGACGCATTATTCCAATACGATGAAATTGTATACCACATGGAACAGGGAATGGTGCTACATCACGATGAAAATTATGCAGAGATAGATGGGATTTCATGTCCGATATTCGTGTTAAGCTCAGAACAGGAAGGACACATTGTAAATGAATACTTCTATGCCTATGACCCTGTGAACGAAGTCGTGTATGTACTGGACGCAGTAAATAATGAATGGGAATTATTGGGGTTCGGATAATTAAGAAATAATAACGATAGCTAACGTAGCGGGTGGCCCTACCGGACACCCAAATTACGCAGAACAGACTTAAATTAAAAAATATTCTACAGGCATTAATCAGTTTATTAGAACCTTCGACAAATTTTCCACCGTGCTGGCATTCATTGACTTTACGACGAATACTGGGGCGTGTTTAAAACCGCCCCTTTTGAAAATTTACCCCTTAGATTAATCTAATTATTGACTTATACAACATTTCATCATATTATTGATATAACGCTAGGGGAGCTTTTGCTGAGAGATAATATCGACCCTTAATACTTGAACCGGATAATACCGGCGTAAGGAAGCATATACAGATTTTTTTGTATACCCTACCTAAGCGTTAGGGCTTTTTTTATGCCCAAATAAAATATAGGAGGAAGTTTATGAACGCAAGTATCGCAATTCAAATCGCACCACGTGTGAATGAAATGGAAGAATCAATCAAAATTATCGATGAGGTAATAGCTTACATCAAAAGCACTGGACTAAATTGTTATGTAGGCCCATTTGAAACAGCAGTAGAAGGTGACTTTGACGAGCTTATGGAAATTATTAAGCAATGCCATATCATAGCAGCAGAGGCAGGAGCACCACAAGTAGCTTCTTATGTAAAAATCGTATATAAGCCTGAAGGGGATGTACTGACTATTGAAGAAAAAGTTACAAAGCATCACCAATAATATTTATCCAATACTGACTATATTGGCGTTACTGGTAGCATGGGAGTTGGCAGTGAGGATAGAATTAGTTCCGTCCTTTATGTTACCATCTCCCACATCGGTGATTGCAGCATTTATTAAGGACTTTCCTAATCTTATGGAGCATTCAAAGGTCACCTTATCCGAAGCATTCTTGGGACTATTTTTTGGTGTACTTTTGGGATTTGTGGCAGCGGTTTTGATGGATAGCTTTGAATTAATTAAAAGAGCAATTTACCCACTAATTATATTGACACAAACAATTCCCACAGTGGCAATAGCGCCACTTTTGGTACTTTGGTTGGGATATGGAATGCTACCGAAGGTAGTGTTGATTGTATTGACGACTTTTTTTCCGGTCGCAATTAGCTTATTGGATGGATTTAGCTCCGTAGATAGGGATTATATAACCCTGTTAGAATCCATGGGAGCTAACAAGTTTCAGATTTTTAAATATTTAAAATTTCCAGGCTCCTTGACCCAGTTTTTCTCAGCATTAAAGATTGCCGTATCTTACTCAATCGTAGGAGCAGTAATATCTGAATGGCTGGGTGGCTTCAACGGACTCGGTGTATATATGACTAGGGTTAAAAAATCCTATGCCTTCGACAGAATGTTTGCAGTGATATTTTTGATATCAGCAATTAGTTTAATATTGATGAGTTTAGTAAGTGTATTAAAAAAGAAAGTTATAAAATGGGAGAACATAGATGAATAAAAAAACAGTGCTATTACTTGTATTAGCTTTAGTATTAAGTTTAACCGCCTGTGGAAATAAATCAGAGGTAGCTAAGCCAGATGGACTAGAGAAAATTACAGTTGTATTGGATTGGACGCCAAATACAAATCACACGGGATTATATGTAGCAAAAGATAAGGGTTACTATGAAGAAGTGGGCTTGGATGTGGAAATTGTTCAGCCGCCAGAAGACGGTGCGAGAGTGCTAGTAGCATCTGGCAAGGCACAATTTGGTGTTTCAGTACAAGATTCCATGGCACCTGCATTAGTTGGTGACAATCCACTACCGATAAAAGCCATCGCAGCACTTTTACAACACAACACCTCAGGGATAATTTCCAGAAAAGGTGAAGGAATGGATAGACCTAAGGGTCTGGAAGGAAAGAAGTATGCAACTTGGGATGCTCCAGTTGAAAAAGCAATGATGCAGGATGTAGTTGAAAAAGACGGAGGAGATTTCTCAAAAGTAACATTGATACCAAGTACGGTAACTGACGAAGTTTCTGCACTTAAAGCAAATAGCGTAGACGCAATATGGGTTTATTATGGTTGGACAGGAATTGCAGCTGAAATAGCAGGCTTAGATGTAGACTATTTCGAGTTTAGAGATATCAATCCGATATTTGATTACTACACACCAGTTCTTATAACCAATGATGAAATGATTTCCAACAATCCAGAGACAGTAAAAAAATTCTTAGAAGCAACTAAGAAGGGTTATGAATTTGCAATAGAAAGCCCCGAGGAAGCTGGAGAAATTTTACTAGTAGCTGATCCAGCACTAGATTCAGAATCGGTAAAAAGAAGCCAAGAATGGATTTCTAAGCAGTATAAAGCAGAAGAACCTAGATGGGGATATATCAATCTAGAAAGATGGAATGGATTTTATAATTGGTTGACGGAAAATAATTTAAGCGCTGCGCCAATCCCTGAAAACACAGGATTTACAAATGAATTCCTACCTGAATAATAAAATACTGGAAGTAAATAATGTATCCAAAAGTTTTGGAACCAAAACGGTGCTGAAAAATGTTAGTATAAATTTAGCTGAAGGAGAAATAGTTGGACTTTTGGGGGTTTCAGGAAGTGGCAAAAGCACACTTTTTAATATTATCTCAGGTACCTTAAAACCAGATAGTGGAGAAGTTTTTCTAAAGGGCGTGGACATTACTGGGGAAGTGGGAAAAATTAGCTATATGCTACAGAAGGATTTACTTCTACCCCATATGACCATAGTGGAAAATGTATCCTTACCACTAGTGTTAAAGGGTGTAAATAAAACAGAAGCAGTGAAATCAGCCCAAAAATACTTTCATATATTTGGCATAGATGGGACGGAAAGGAAATACCCTTATTCCCTATCTGGTGGTATGAGACAAAGGGCAGCACTCCTTAGAACCTATATGAACAAGAATGAAGTGATATTATTAGACGAACCATTCAGTGCCCTAGACATGATTACAAAAGGTAAAATGCACAATTGGTTTTTAGAGATAATAAGAAGTATAAACCTTTCCGCATTGTTTGTAACACACGATGTAGATGAAGCCATCTATTTATCAAATAGGGTTTATGTACTTAGTCCTGATGGAGAAATTACAGATGAAATTGTAATCGATGAAGTATATCCTAGAGAGGAAAGCTTTAAGCTTTCAGAAAGGTTTTTAATGTACAAAAAACAGATAATAAGCATATTATAAAGGCGAGGGCTACCTCGTCTTTTTCTTTCTATTTATATTATTATAGTTGCGTTGACATTTAATAGTTTAAGTATTATATTTATATGTAACAATAGTCAATCTAATATAGGAGGCAGTATGGACATTAAAAAAATGGTTAAAGACAATAATGATTATATCGTTGAAATGAGAAGACATTTTCATGCAAACCCGGAGTTATCCTTCGAAGAGTTTGAAACAACTAAAACGATAGCTAGTGAATTGGACAAAATGGGTATTTCGTATGAGATTCCTGAAAAAGGACTAGGTGTAATCGGTGTAATCCAAGGTGGAAAACCTGGAAAAACATTAGCATTGAGAGCCGATATGGACGCCCTTAACGTGGACGAACAAACTGGTGTGGAGTACGCTTCTAAAACGCCAGGAAAAATGCACGCATGTGGTCATGACGCCCATGTAGCTATGCTACTAGGTGCTGCAAAGATGCTAAATGAAATAAAAGACGAGATTCCAGGAAAAATTTTTCTATTATTCCAACCAGCTGAAGAAATTGGACAAGGTGCCAAATATCTTATGAAACATGGAAATTGGTACGAGGAAACAGATTCATTCTTTGGGACTCACATTTGGACTCCAATGGATGCAGGCAAAGTGTCCTTAGAAGCAGGGGAAAGAATGGCTGCAGCAGATCAGTTTATAGTAAAAGTACATGGAAAATCAGGACATGGCTCCATGCCCCATGAAACAATAGATGCAATTGTAGTAGCATCTTCAATTGTAACCAACTTACAAACCCTAGTTTCAAGAAACTATAGCCCGATGGACGCCGTAGCTGTGACAGTTGGAACTTTCAGTAGTGGTGTAAGATGGAATATAATCGCAGGGGAAGCTGAGCTAACTGGAACTGTTAGATACTTCAACAACGAAGTAGGCGCTAGGGTTGAAGATGACTTTAGAAGAGTGGTAGAAAATACTGCAGCAACCTATGGTGCAACTGTGGATATTGAATATAATAGAATCGTACTACCAACTTACAACGATAAAGTTAATTCCGAAGTAGCAATAGAAGCTGCAAAAAAAGTTGTGGGTGAAGAAAATGTTGTTCTTCACGAAAAGACAACAGGTGGCGAAGATTTCTCCTTCTATCTACAAGATGGTAAACCTGGGGTGTTCGGTTTTGTGGGTGCGAGAAATGAAGAATTAAAAACTGATTTTCCACATCATAACGAATGCTTTAATATAGACGAGTCTGTACTGGCAAATGGAGCAGGCGTTTACGCACAATATGCTATTGATTATTTAAATAAAAATGCATAGT
>CAYUJY010000010.1:0-20393 GCA_964445145.1 uncultured Peptoniphilaceae bacterium
AAGTGCAATTGAAAATGCATCCAGCGTTGCTTCCATGATACTAACAACAGAGGCAGCCGTTATAGATGTAGAAAAAGATGAACCTATGATGCCAGGCGGCGGAATGGGTATGATGTAATATAAATAAGGTCTGCAATGGGATAAAACCTAATGCAGACCTTTTAAAATCTGAAATAAATAAATGGATTAAAAGTGGAGCTAATTATACTTATTATTGACAACAATAAAAATATTATTGAAAAAATGTTAAATACAAAATTCGGAATTTTAATATTTTTCTTTATGCATCTATAAACTGGAAATGAGAAAATAACTCCAAATATCAAAGCTATGTATCCGAAGACCATTTCCGTGTTATTAATAAAAAATGTACTCCAATTTGTCGTGGAAAAATTAAACATCTGGCTCATTCTAAATGAGATATCTTCCAGAGTGAAGGATTCGAAAATCACCCAACCTATCAGAACTAAAAATATCGTATAAATATTTCCCAAAACCTTTGGAGGCTCCTTTAAAAACTTAAAGAGAATAATCTTTTCAAAAATTAAGATTAAACCATAATATAAACCCCAAAGTATAAAATTCCAACTTGCTCCGTGCCAAAGTCCCGTCAATAACCACACCACAATTAAATTAATCACTAATCTACCATTTTTAACCCGACTACCTCCCAAGGGAATATATAAGTAGTCCCTGAAAAATGAGGATAGGGAAATATGCCATCTTCTCCAAAATTCTGTGATGCTGTGGGCTGAGTAGGGATAATTAAAGTTTTCTTCAAAGTGAAAACCGAACATTTTCCCCAAGCCAATTGCCATATCACTGTAACCTGAAAAGTCAAAGTAAATTTGTATAGCATATGCTAAAATAGCCAACCAGTAAACGCCACTTCCATAATAGGCTTCGTGTCCCTCGTAAATGGTGTTGGTTATGAGTGCCACATTATTGGCAATGAGAACCTTCTTAGATAGTCCAGATATAAATCTGTGAATTCCCTCGTTAATTTCTTGAACATTTTCCTTACGGTTTGTGATTTCATTTTCAACAGTGGTGTACCTTACTATAGGTCCAGCAATAAGCTGGGGAAACAAACTCACATATAGTAACAGGCTAAAGTAGTTTTTTTGTACCTTACAATTACCCCAATATAAATCAACTACATAGGATAGAGCCTGAAATGTATAAAAACTAATGCCTATGGGCAAGGAGACTTCCACATGATTTATATTTGTTCCGAAGATATTGTTCATATTATCCACAAGGAAATTTGAATATTTAAAATAAAACAAAAACCCTAGCATAATAAAGGTTGTAAGCCAAAAGAAAAAATGCTTCAATTTGAAATTCCCCCTATTATGGAAATTGTTTATGAGCAAACCACCAAAATAGGATGTGAGAGTTGATACTATCATTAATATTATGTATAATGGCTCTCCCCAAGAATAAAATAAAAGGGAGAAAACCAATAATACAAAATTACGGTAAATCCTATTTGGAATTAAATAATAGGCGACAAATACCGAGGGTAAAAAAATAAACAAGAAAGTTAAACTACTAAAAACCATAATAATTACCTCTAATGTATTATAAAGTCATCAAGTGTATAAAAATCTATATTTCCAATAAATAAAACGGTGTCGATATAGTTGTTTTTAACATAGGAATCAAAATCAAAGGGAATGCCATTTTCAAGCTCATAATATCTTAAGTCAATGGCATAGGTCTTATAAAAATGCGAAGCTAAAGGATTTAATATTGCATTGTCGTAGGAGTCTCCAATCACTAAAACAGACTTGTTCATAATGTTTCCTGTGTTGAAAACAGTTTCTCCGAAGTCACCGCCATAGTAATCTCCGTAGGAAATTTTATCTACATTTCTATTGGCTAGCACCACCTCTCCACCATATTCCAAAACAGAGCTACCGTTAACTTTCACTTCCAATGGTGGCAGATCATATATATACACTTTAAAATCCTCTTTTTTATAGTCAGTAGTACCAGTTTCCAAAGCTTTGGAACCGCTCAGGGCATCTACGAAGGTATATTCATCCTTAATGGTCACCGGATTTTTTAAGTCCATTAGCTTAACCAAATCTTTATAGCCCTTAAAACTACCAATATTATTCCAATGGTGATCCGTTTTATAGAAGTACTTCTCATAATCAGCAAAGGAATCTATAATAAAAGCTCCCATATGATCCTGTGAAAGATTTAAGTTGGAATATAGATATTCCATAATTCCTAACTTTTCTCCTGAATCAAAGTAAATATCCGTATCCTTTTCAATATAATATACGAAAAAATTTAGTTGGGGATAGGTGGATATCAGGTAACTAACATTTTCTATATTGTCCCTAAGAATGGGAAGCGTCTTATCCATATTTCTGGTGGGATAGACGATGTAGTCATCATATAATAATAAATTATTATATTTAATGTATCCCATATTCTTTTCTGAAGATAAGGATTCAAACAATTTTCCGCCCAAATAGGAGGCTACATAATTGTAAGTCCTTTTGGACTCTTCAGCGAAGGGGAGTTGGTCGGTTAACCCATCTTCAAAATTTTTCTGCAATCCTCTATGTAAAAAATCATCCACTGTCGGTTGCTGAAGTTTAACTGCACTCCGATTTTCCAGAGATAACTTATCTTTGGGGGAATTAATTGAATTGTAAAAACCGTATATGAGGATTAGAAATACGGAAAGGATAAATAATTTTTTGTTCATAATATCACCTAAGTCAACTATAAAACAAAAATGTGAAAAAAGTATGACATCTACAAATATATTTACAAAGAAATCAAAAAAACTTAACCGAATGTCGATTAAGTTTTTGATATTATTTGCTATCTTGTTTAGAAGACCTTCTGAACTGGGTAGGAGAGGTTCCGACTTTTTTCTTAAAAACTTGGTTAAAATAAGACTGGGAACTAAAACCTACTTTTTCTGCAATCTTTTCTATGCTTAGATTTGTGCTGGAAAGTAGCTCCTTAGATGTTTCTACTCTTCTATCTACTAAGTAATTTATTGGGGTTTTTCCAATATATTTTTTAAATTCATGGACTAGATAGAATTTGTTCATAAAGGCTAAGGATGCCAAGTCGTCTAGCTTTATTTTCTGGCTGTAATTCTCATCTACATATTGCTTTATGTATTCACATTCTTTTGAATTCTTCTTTAACTTAAGTTTGTAGAAGGTGGTTGTTTGTGTTCTCAACAAGTTAATTATAAGTAAATTTACATAACTCTTAATCGCCAATTCGTGTTCCGGATCCATATTGTTATACTCGTGGTTTATAAGTCTTAATATGGTTTTTAAGTTATTGTTGTCATTCTTTAAATTATACTTAGCAACATTTAACTCGCTATTTTCTATGTCGATGCTATCCTTAATGGAAATGCCCGCAACACAGATTAATAAATAATCGAACTTTGATCCTTCCACTATGGGCTTTACAACAGCTTTCTTATTTCTAGCAGTCAAAATTAGCAAGTCACTCTTTTCCAATCGAGTTGAAGTTTTTCCAATATCTAATGTGACTTCGCCTGAGTTAATGTAAAGAATCTCTGTATATGGAGTTTTATTAACCTTTGATGAAACCTCGCTATCACTGGTTACTTTGTTCACATATATTGGTTTGGCATGATTTAATACTGATATATCATTGTTCTGTCCATTAAAATAAATTGTATTGTTTTTCATATTGCCTCCATAATCAAATATCAATGAATATCTGATGCAAAACTTGTTGATAGGTTTTGTAATTTTAGATATCTTACAATAATATTTTTATACCCAAAAAACTGAAATATATCAGATTTTTTCGAGACACAATCAACATGTAACAATATTACACTAAAATTTGAAATACAATAATACAAGATATTGCTTTTATTAAGATTGTGTAATTGCAATATCTATTAAAGTATAATCGAGACAGATATGTATGGATTTATATTTAATTTCAATTACAATCTATTTCGAATGACATTTCATTTAATATTAGATATGACAATATCATTTGCGGATGATATACAAAAATTCAAAAAAATTATTATTGTTGCTTAAATGTTCATTTTAATGTATAATCTTTTCTGTATTCATATTATACATTACTCTTTTCTATGAGGGGAGGGATTTAGATGTCAGAAATTAGAGTTGGAGAAAATGAATCTCTTGACAATGCACTGAAAAGATTTAAAAGACAGTGTGCTACTAGTGGAGTTTTAAAGGAAGCTAGAAAGAGAGAACATTACGAAAAACCTAGTGTTAAGCGCAAGAAAAAATCAGAAGAAGCACGTAGAAAGAAATTTGCAAAACACTAATAGAGGGTGGTTTAAATGTCTTTAAAAGAAAGACTTATGGATGACCTTAAGGTTTCCATGAAAGAAAAAGATGTAGTTAAAAAGAATGCTATCACAATGATTAGAGCAGCTATTAAACAAATAGAAGTCGATAAGCGAATTGAGCTTGGAGATGAAGAAGTCTCTGATATAATATCTAAACAGTTAAAAGAAAAGAAAATGGCGATTACTGAATTTGAAAAGGGCCAAAGACAAGATCTTATAGACCTTACAAATGATGAAATCAATATTCTTTTAGAATATCTACCGAAGCAACTATCTCAAGAAGAAGTCGAAGCTATCGTTAAGGATGTAATTTCAGAGGGTGGTTACACTTCTATGAAAGATATCGGTAAAATCATGAAGGATGTCATGCCAAAAATTAAGGGCAGAGCAGACGGAAACATGGTGAATCAAGCTGTAAAGAAGGTTTTTGAATAGTATTTATTGCACAGGTTAATCCTGTGCTTTTTTTATTAAAAATTGTTTAAAGTTGTATAAATATTGACAAATAGGGTATTAAAAAAATAGGAGGAACAATATGAAAAGAACAATGAAATTTATTGCTCTACTATTTACTTTTCTCATAGTAATAACTGGGTACGTCCATGCTACGAACGATAGTAAAAATATTTATGTCGTTCCTATAAGGGAGGAAATCACCAATGCCACCGTTGGCTACTTAGAAAAGGCTATTAAAGCGGCAGAAAGCGGTGGATATGATGCACTCGTGATAGAGCTAGATACCTATGGGGGACTAGTAGATGCAGCTGAGTCAATTAAAAATTTAATTATGGGAACGAGCCTAGATACTATTTGCTTTATAGATTCAAAAGCAGAATCGGCAGGTGTGTTGATAGCCATCTCGTGTGAAAAGATTGCTATGAACCCCCATGGTAGCATAGGGAGTGCTGAAACAATTCCTAACACGGAAAAAATTCTTTCCATGTGGCGTTCCATGTTAAGAGGTGTAGCTCAAACAAGGGGAAGGGATCCTCAGATTGTTGAAGCAATGGCTGATGTCACTGTAATTATTCCTGGCTTAAGCGAGGATGGAAAATTATTAAATTTAACTGCAAATGAAGCGCTTGAACATGGTATTACAGATTCAATCGCAAAAACAACAGATGAGGCATTGTCCTCTTTGGGGTATGTGAATTATTCAACTGAATATGCGGAGGAAGATTGGGCAACAAAGCTGGCAAAATTTGCTTCTACACAATGGGTTAGCAGTTTACTTTTAGTAATAGGAGTTCTAGCGATGGTGATAGAAATATTTGCACCAGGATTTGGAATTCCAGGAATAATAAGTTTGTTATCATTTGGACTTTTCTTTGGGGCAAATTTGTTTGTTGGCAATGCCAGTTGGATTTCAATTTTTATGTTTGTTTTAGGAGTTTTGCTAATAGTGGTGGAAATGTTCATACCGGGATTTGGTTTACCTGGGGTGAGCGGATTGATACTTCTATTCTTGGGAATTGGGACATCCATGCAAAGTCTAGAACATGCGATAACTGCCATATTTATTTCGATGTTAACTGGAATTTTAGCGGTAATAATCTTGTTTAAATATGGATTCAAGTCCAGTCTGTTCGATAGAATAACATTATTTACATCCAGTCCAAACAAGATGGTAGTTAAGGACAATAGGATTGATCAATCTACGATTGAAATTGGACAAATTGCAACAGCTATGACTGTTTTAAGACCTTCGGGTTTCATTGAATTAAACGGTGAAAAATTGGACGCAATTGCTGAATCTGAATGGATTCGTAAGGGCGCGTCCGTGGAAATTATTCAAATTGAAGGAAGAAAAATTATTGTAAAGGAGATTTAGTATGGATTTAATTTTAATGTCAATGTTTGTTTTGGTATTATTTGTATTAATTATTATGTTTTTTACATTTATACCTATTGGATTATGGATTACAGCATTTTTCTCAGGGGTTAAGGTTAAGATGTCTACTTTAATCGGTATGAGATTGAGAAGAGTTGTACCTTCTAGAATTGTAAATCCAATGATCAAAGCTACAAAAGCTGGATTAGATTTGGATATAGAAGAAATGGAAGCCCATTATCTAGCAGGTGGTAATGTAAATACTTTGGTAGATGCATTAATTGCAGCACAAAGAGCAAATATTCCTTTGGATTTCCAAAGGGCAGCGGCTATCGACTTAGCAGGTAGAAACGTACTTGAAGCAGTTCAAGTGAGTGTAAATCCTAAGGTTATTGAAACGCCTAGTATCTCTGCGGTAGCGCAAGATGGTATCGAGGTAATTGTAAAGGCTAGGGTTACTGTTAGGGCAAATATCGATAGACTAGTCGGTGGTGCAGGTGAAGAGACTATAATCGCCAGAGTTGGTGAAGGTATAGTTACTACTGTAGGTAGCTCATACTCTTATAAAGCAGTATTGGAAAATCCTGATGCGATTTCAAAAGTAGTTCTGGAGAAGGGACTAGATTCAGGAACGGCATTTGAGATATTGTCAATCGACATCGCTGACGTCGATGTAGCTAGAAACATTGGTGCTAAGCTTCAAACTGACCAAGCAGAAGCTGATAAGAAGATTGCAGAAGCAAAAGCATCGGAAAGACGTGCAATGGCTTTAGCTAAGGAACAAGAAATGCTTGCTGAGGTTCAACAGATGAGAGCGAGAGTTGTGGAAGCGGAAGCTACTGTACCTCTAGCCCTAGCAGAAGCACTAAAGTCAGGGAATATGGGCGTTATGGACTATTATGGCATGAGAAATGTAATGGCTGATACAGACATGAGAAAATCCATAGCTAATGTTAATCCTAATGAGCAACCTAAATAATTGGATGTGATTTTTTGGAAAATTTAATAATATTCGCTGTTGTAATGTTGATATCTTCTTTAGTTAAACCAAAGAAGAGAGGTACTGATACTAAACCTGCGAATAAACAGACTCCCATAAACACTGGAAAGCAACGTGGTAGAAATAGGAAAAACATTTTCGAACAAATGGAGTTGGAATTAAAAAATTTAACAGAAAAAACTAAACCTACTATGGGGCAAAGCGTGTACAAGAGAGAGCCTGAAGTAAAAAGTTTTAAGCAGGAAGTACAGGATTTAATAAAGGAAAAAGAAAAAGAGCAAGAAAGACAAAAAGCTACAGAGCCAAAACCTTTCTTGGAAGATAGTTTTGCTTATTATAATGAGATGCCTGTGCATCAAGAGGTTTCGCCTATAACTTTAGAGGACATAAAGCCAACCAATGCACTTGATCTCAAAAAGGCAATAATAATGAGCGAAATTCTAGACAAACCTTTATATATGAGAAAAAGAAGATAAGTATTTCGAAGCCAATTTGAAGTGTTTTAAATTGGCTTCTTAAATTTTTTTGGCATATTTTTATATTTATAAACAATGTAGAAGCAGATAACTTTACTAAGATGGATTGTTATAAAATCCGTCATATTAATTGAATGGTAGGGCTTTATATAGTAAAATATATTAAGATTATTGAAATGTGAGGTATAGATGCAGGAATATTTACATAAAAGCAATTACAGCTTAAAAGACAATCATCAGGTTTCTGAGATACTTGGAAGACTAGATGAAAATATGAAACTAATTGAAAAAAGCTATGATGTAAAGCTAAAAGTTGTGGATGGGTTTTTGGAGATTTATGGGAAAACACCTGAATCAGTCGAAGCTGTTATGTCATTATTAGATAAATTAACTAGAATTCTCCAAAAACAAAGGCATTTGAGCATTAAGGACTTGGAGTATGTCATGAACTTAAACAGGGATTACCCAAATGACGAAATATCTTCTCCATCTGCTAAAGCAATTATTTTTAGCGCAACTGGTAAAGCAATCAGACCAAAGACAATCGGACAAAGCAGATATGTGGAAAGTATCAGAAAAAATGATATCGTCTTTGGAATTGGACCTGCGGGTACTGGAAAAACCTATTTAGCTATGGCAATGGCAATAAAAGCCTTTAAAGAAAAGAGTGTAGCTAGAATCGTATTAACTAGACCGGCAGTAGAAGCTGGTGAAAACCTAGGATTTTTGCCAGGGGATATGCAGATGAAGGTAGACCCATATTTAAGGCCACTTTATGATGCTGTCTTTGATATGCTGGGACCAGATATGTATCAGAAAATGCTGGAGAGAAATGTTATTGAAGTAGCACCCCTAGCGTACATGAGGGGACGTACATTGGATAATGCATATATTATTTTGGATGAAGCACAAAATACGACGAACGAACAGATGAAAATGTTTTTAACCAGAATGGGACAAGGCTCCAAGGCGATTATTACTGGTGACATAACTCAGATTGACCTAGCAAGGGGAAAGAAATCTGGACTTATAACTGTTTCTGAAATTTTAAAAGATATTGAAAGTATCGACTTTGTTTATCTTAACAAAGCAGATATCGTAAGACATAGGGTGGTTCAACGAATAATCGAAGCCTATGAGAAGGCGGAGAATAGTGGAGAGTGATTAGATGAAACAAAACAGTAGAAAGAAAATAAATATTCTGATACTTTTTGTTAATTTGATTGCCCTGTTTTTACTTTACAATACATC
Source organism: uncultured Peptoniphilaceae bacterium (assembly GCA_964445145.1). Lineage (GTDB taxonomy): Bacteria > Bacillota > Clostridia > Tissierellales > Peptoniphilaceae > CAYUJY01. Next base: position 8,910 of record CAYUJY010000010.1, read on the forward strand.
AGTTGCTAATCAATCAAATCTAATTGTAGGTGAAGTCGCAGCACAAAATGTAATTTCTAAAACGACATTTGAAAACTATCTGCTACTGAATTGAAAGTACAACAAGCTAGAAATTCCGTCGGCACAAACTACAAAATTCTTCCTAACATTTCCATTGAAAAAAAGTAATTAGTGAGCGTTTTTGGTGAAATGTTAAAAGGTGTTAGGAAGAGAATAGACCTTACTCAAGTTTCAAAATTGTAATATTTAAGAAGTTCAAGCACTATTCCATTAACTGACGATGATTATAGATATTTACTTCGAACCACAGTTGAGGAATTGAATAAAATAATTTCCGTTTCAAATGAGCTGATTACCACTAGTTATTCTAGAGCTATAAGGGAACTAAATTTAGAAAGCGTAAAAAATAATTTAATTTCATCCGTAGACGAAAATTCTAACAACGAAAGTACCAAACAGGTAATTAGAGGGATTATATCCTATACGATCGTTCCAAACGAAGTAATTGTCGAAGATATGACAAACGAAGCTAAGCTTGCTGCAGAAAAGCAAGTCATACCCGTTATGATTAATGAAGGAGAGACAGTAGCTTTAGCAGGTGAATTAATCACGCCTGAAAAGGTTGAATTAATATCCCAATCGGGAAATACGCTAAGTTCCCGTGGTACTGGGTTTACAAAGTATATTTTGGCGTTGATAGCAATTTTGATACCAACTGCAATTTGGATAATATATATTTACAATCTCCATATGGATGTTTATCTGTCCAATAAGTTTTTTATTCTAATGGTGGGAAATTTGCTTACACTTATGGTTTCTGCCATAGCAGTAAGATTTAGCGTATCACTTGTACCGCTACTTGCACTGGCATTAATTACAGCAATTTATGTGGACGTGAGATTAACAATTCCAAATTCCATTAATGTAATAGTATTGTTGACGATATTTTATAGAATAACAAATACAGAAATTATTTATTTGCTGACATTGGTAGTACTTATTGCCGTATATGGAAATAGCTTTGGAAACAAGATCAATATTTTTAAAGTCTCATTGATTTCTGCAATTTTAGCACTACACTTTATTCCTTCCTTAGGATGGAGACTTTTGATGGAGTGAAATTCTTAATAAACTATATTTATTCTGTGATAACCACAATTTTGTCCGCGGTAATTGCGATTGGTTCTGGGATTTTATGGGACAGTAGCTTTAAAGTTTTGACTTCAAATAAGCTAAACGAGCTTATGGATACAAATAACATTCTGTTAAAGGAGTTATTGCAAAAAGCTCCGGGAACTTATCAACATTCCCTAATGGTTGCAAATTTGGCTGATATAGAAGAAGATCACGGGACTACCATGGTTAGCTATTTTTACTACACCGCCAAAGAGGGTGACCCCGACGTTTCTGAATCCGACTTTAGATATACCATAATAAAACCTCAATCTATTGAGACGGCCATTGTAATGATTGCAGATTCCTGTGAAGCAGCGACTAGGTCCCTTCAAAACAAAACCTTGGATTCAATAGAGCTAATGGTAAATAATATAGTAGATGAAAAAATAAAGGAGCAGCAATTTCTTGAATGCAATATATCCTTTCTACAAATTGAAGAAATTAAGGAAGAAATTATTAGTAATTTAAATAGTATATATCATGAGAGGATTTAGTATCCAAAGGAGACGGTTAATGCTTAATATGTTATTTTCTAATGAACAAGAAATCATTTCGATTAACGAAAGTTATGTAGAAAGTATAAAAAATGCCATTGAAACTACGGTAGAATATGTAAAGGGCAATCAAGGAAACTACGAGGTTAGTGTGACCTTAGTGGATGGATTTGAAATAAGAAATTTAAATAGAGATTATAGGGGAGTAGATTCGATTACGGATGTACTTTCCTTTCCATTAGATTATGGTTTTGCAGGACAAGATCAAATGCTGGGTGATATTGTAATAAACTCAGAGAAGGTATTAGAGCAATCTGAGGAATTTGGGCACAGCAAAGAAAGGGAACTGGTATATCTGACAGTTCACAGCACACTTCATCTCCTAGGATTTGACCACATTGAAGATGAAGATAAGTTAATCATGAGAGATCATGAAAAGACAATAATGAAAGCGCTAGGTGTTTTTAAAGATGAAGCGAGAGAATAAATCTACTGGTTTAAGACTTATTGATTCCTTTAATTATGCAATTAATGGAGTGATTACCGCTGTAGAGACTGAAAGAAACATGAAAATTCACTACACGGTGGCGATTTTAGTGCTGCTTAGCAGCCTGTTTTTTAACTTCAACAGAACTGAATTTATGCTTTTGTTTTTTACGATTAGTTTAGTAATAATAAGTGAACTATTTAATACTGCAATAGAAAAAACAATAGATTTGGTTTCGCCAGATTATCATCCTCTAGCTAAAATAGTTAAAGATATTGCTGCAGGAGCAGTATTTATAGCAGCTATGAATTCTTTGGTTGTTGGATATATGCTTTTCTTTGAAAGATTGAGCACCATGGGGGATATTTTACTACTTAAAATTACTAATTCCCCAATGCACATGACGATAATTGCTATAATGCTGGTATTGATTTTTACCATTGGACTAAAGATAGCGTTCAAACATCTAAGCCATGGCACACATCTCCATGGTGGAGCATTCAGTGGTCATTCAGCCTTGGCATTTTGTTCCGCTACAATAATTTCCACCATAGCTGCCAACACTATTGTTACATTCCTAGCTTATATTATGGCGCTGCTAGTTGCTGAAAGCAGGGTTGAGGGAAGGATACACACAGTTGCAGAGGTAATTGCTGGTGGAGTTATGGGCTTATTGGTAGGTGTTTTAATATTCCAAGTAATTGGAGGACAATAGAGGATATTTATGAAAGAATTAATAAAATTAGCAAGGGAAGCAAAGGAAAAATCTTATTCACCTTATTCAAAATTTAGAGTGGGTGCAGCAGTTTTAATGGACGATAACGAGATTTATTGGGGTTGCAATATAGAAAACGCAGCATATACCCCCACCGTATGTGCCGAAAGAGTAGCAATATTTAAAGGCATTTCCAATGGAGCAAGGTATGTAAAATCCATTGCAATCGTGGCTGATACGTCTAACACTTACCCTTGTGGCGTATGCAGACAGGTGATTAGCGAATTTGCAAATGAAGATACAAAAATTATAATAGCAAATTCGGAAGAAGATTACAGGGTTTATAGCTTTGATGAAATATTACCCTATAGCTTCGGACCGATGGACTTAAAAAAGGAGAAAAATTAATGGATAAAACCGGATTCGTGTCCGTTATAGGCAGACCAAATGTAGGGAAATCAACTTTATTAAATCAGATACTAGGTGAAAAAATTTCGATAATATCTGATAAACCACAGACGACCAGAAATAGAATTCAACTAATCCATACCGATGCAGATTCACAAATTGTATTTTTAGATACCCCTGGAATACAAAGACCTAAGAATAAACTAGGCGAATATATGCTGTCCATATCAAAGGGATCTGTTGAAGACATAGACATTATTTTGTATCTAGTGGACACCAGCGATTCCATTGGAAGTATTGAGAAAATGATTATAGACTTTTTAAAGACTACTGATGCACCAATAATATTAGCAATAAATAAAATTGATATGGTAAGTAAAGAAAAATTAGCGGAAATAGTTACAATGTATAAAGAAGTGAATATGTTTGATGAAATAGTACCAATTTCTGCTAAAAATAATGACAATGTGGATCATCTTTTATCCCTAATAAAGAAAATGCTTCCAGAGGGACCTAGATATTTCCCAGATGATTACATCACAGACCAACCTGAAAAATTTCTAGTACAGGAAATAATTAGGGAAAAAGCACTTCTTAACCTTGATGAGGAAATCCCCCACGGCATAAACGTAGTTGTGGAATCCATGAAGGAAAGGGAAAGAAAGAAACTTATCGACATCGAAGCTAACATTTATGTGGAGAGGGAATCCCATAAGGGTATCGTCATTGGGAAAAATGGTGCGATGATGAAAAAAATCGGCCAAGAGGCGAGGGCAGATATTGAAATATTCCTAGACTCTAAAGTGAATTTGAGTTTATGGGTAAAAGTAGAAAAAAATTGGCGTGAAAAGGAAAACAAAGTAAAATATTTTGGATACAAATAGAAATATTAAAACCAAAGGAATCGTATTATCAACAAGTATTTATAAAGAATCAAGTAAGACTATAGACCTACTGACTGAAAACTATGGCAGAATCAGGGTGTTTGCCCAAGGAGCTTTAAATCCAAAAAAGGAATTACTAGAGGTGACTGGTCTATTTACAGAAAGCGAGTACTTAATTTCTAAAGTTAATAATCACTACTATGTGAAGGAAGCGAATCTAGTTAACTCAAATTATGAACTATCTAAGAACGTTTCTGCATTTATGGCTGCTAAATTTATGGGTGAGATGATAGTAAAAACCTTTCCCCAGGAGTTATTAGAGAAGAATGTATTTGAGCTTACAAAAACTGCACTACAATATTTGTCTAAATTACCAAAGTATCATAAGTATATTAAGGTAGCACATTCACTAAAGTATTTATCATTTATTGGATTTAGACCAAATGTAGAATCGTGTATAGAATGTGGAATTCGAGATTATAATAATATGTATTTCACCCATACTGGGGGCTTAATTTGTAGTAGCTGTATAGAGCCAGGTATGGAGGTTTATAAAATAAGTAGGAACGAAATTGAATTGTTAAACAAATTATTATATTCAAAATTTTCTGAATTTGAATTTATAAACACCCAAAGTAGTGTTATAATTGATAAATTAGATGACCTCATATATGAATACGTACTTTATTGTGGTGAATTATTTGAATTGAAATCACAAAGTTTGTATAATAGGTTAAACAAAAGCTAGAGGAGGATAAAATGTATTTTCAAGATTTGATGTTGAAATTACTAAACTATTGGGGAGACAAGGGTTGCATAATTATGGAGCCTTATGATGTGGAGAAGGGTGCAGGAACTATGAGTCCACACACCTTCCTAAAGGCGTTGGGACCAGAACCATGGCAAGTGGTTTATGTTGAACCTTCCAGAAGACCTGCAGATGCTAGATACGGTGAAAATCCTAATAGATTGTATCAACATCACCAATTACAGGTTATTTTAAAGCCATCTCCTGAGAATGTACAAGAACTTTATTTAGATAGCCTAAAGGCTATAGGAATAGATCCATCTATTCATGATATAAGATTTATAGAGGACAACTGGGAATCACCAACCCTAGGAGCATGGGGACTAGGATGGGAAGTTTGGTTAGATGCTATGGAGATAACACAGTTTACGTATTTCCAACAAGTTGGAGGAATAAACTGCGAATTAGAATCTGCTGAACTCACTTATGGACTTGAAAGAATTGCACTGTACCTTCAGGATGTGGATAATGTTTATGATATTCAATGGAATGAAAAGTATAAATACGGTGATATTTTCAAAGTTGCAGAATATGAACATTCCGTATATAGCTTCGAAGATGCCAACGTTCCAATGTTAAAGGAAATGTTTTCGGAATATGAAAAAGAAGCAGATAGGATACTAGAGGGAAGAAAATTAGTACTACCTGCTTATGATTACGTTTTAAAATGTTCACACACCTTTAATGTACTAGATGCTAGAGGCGCTATTTCTGTTTCAGAACGAACTGGTTATATTCAAAGAGTTAGAAACCTAGCCAGAAAAGTGGCTAAATTATATACAGCACAACGTGAAGAAATGGGTTATCCACTATTAGGAAAGGAGGAGTTCTAAATGAAAGACTTTTTATTGGAAATCGGTGTTGAAGAACTTCCTGCTACCAATGTCGTACCTGCAATTACACAGCTTGAAGAAAAAGTTGCTAATATGCTAAAGGATTATGAACTTAGTCATGAAGGCATCAAGACTTTTACAACGCCAAGAAGACTTTCCATAGTTGTAAAAAACTTAGACGAAAACCAAAAAGCTTCTACTGTAATGGTAAAGGGACCTAGTGCAAAAATATCATTTGATGAAGACAATCAGCCAACCAAAGCCCTTGCAGGATTTATGAAAGCTCAAGGTGTAACTATAGCGGATTTAGAAACGGAAGATAATTACGTTTATGCTAAAGTTAATAAAGCTGAAGTGCCTACATCAGAAATTTTGATGGATGAGATACCTAAAATAGTAAAAACAATTAATTTTCCTAAAAATATGAAGTGGGGCGGTAAATCCATAAAATTTGCCCGACCAATAAGATGGATGGTTGCATTATTCGGTGAAGAAATTGTACCAATTGACTTAGAGGGGATTATTGCAGGCAATATTACTAGGGGACACAGGTTCCTTGGCAGAAACGACATAGTTATTAAGGATGCAGAAAGCTACGAAGCAGCGCTGGATGAAAACTATGTGGTTGCTGACTCTAAGAAAAGAATGGATAGAATCGAATACGCATCTGAGAAATTAGCAAGGGAAGTGGGCGGTGAACTCCATGATGATGAAGCGCTTCTTTCTGAATTAACATATATTACGGAATATCCTACTCCAATTTTAGGTAAAATAAAGAGTGAATATTTAAATCTTCCTCCAATTGTAATCACAACACCAATGAAGGAACATTTGAGATTTATTCCAATATATAAAAATGAAAATAGTCTATTACCATATTTTATTTCAGTGAGAAATGGAACTGAAGAAAATAAAGAGATAGTTATAAAAGGAAATGAGAAAGTTCTAGGTGCTAGACTAGAAGATGCAAAGTTTTTCTATGAAGCAGATTTATTGGCGGATATGGATGAACTGACTGAACGTTTAGATGAAATAATCTATCATGAGAAGCTTGGAACAGTGAAAAAGAGAGTAGACAGACTAGTTGACCTTTCAGAAAAAATTGGAGATTCATTAGGTATTGCCCATGAATCCAAAAACCAGCTAAAAAGGGCGGCAGAAATATCCAAAGCTGACCTTTTGACTAAAATGGTGAGTGAATTTACTGAACTTCAAGGTGCCATGGGTGAAATTTACGCGGTAAAGAGTGGAGAAAACTCACTTGTTGCAAAAGCTATTAGAGAGCAATATTTACCTAGACATTCCGGTGATAAATTGCCCGACACAACCATAGGCTCCATTTTAAGTATTTCAGATAAATTAGATGCAATAGCTGGACTATTTGCTGTGGATATCACACCTACGGGTTCACAAGACCCATTTGCTCTAAGGAGAGCGGCGTTGGGTATAATAAATATAATCAGGAACAATAATTGGAATATTTCCATAAAGGGAATGATTAAGGACGCGCTTTACGAATACGTTGATAAGAACAATTTAGTATTTGATTATGAAAAAGTGAGTGAAAATATTTACGATTTCATAATGTCAAGGATGAGAGTTATTCTACTGGATGAAGGTATTCGCTACGATTTGGCGGATGCTATGTTGAAGTCAAAATCCGATGATATTTATCAGATATTTAAAAATGGTAGAGAGTTGGAGGAGTGGATAAATTCTGGGGACAAGAAACTTTCAATTGAAGCTTTTAACAGACTTAATAACATTGCGATAAAGGCTGAGAGTGATGATTTTGACGAAAATACTTTAGGCGAGGAAGAAAATAATTTATTTAGGGCTTATGCAAAGGTAAGACAAGATATTGAATCTTCAAATATTGATGTAAATTATGGACGCGCACTTACAAAACTTGAAAATCTAACTGATCCAATAAATAAATATCTGGATGATGTATTGGTATTTGTAGAAGATGAGGCTATTAAAAATAATAGATTAGCTTTACTTAAAACTATAAATGACTTTATCAACAGCATACTGGATTTCTCCGGTATTATACAATAGGGGGATTTGCATATGAATTTTACTCCCAGACAAGAAGAGATAATAAAAATTGTAAGGGAAATGGGACATATTACGGGAGAGGGGATAGCTAAGGAATTAAACATTCCAAGGGCTACCCTAAGACCGGATTTGACCTTGTTAACGATGTTGGAAATCCTAGGGGCTAAGCCTAAATATGGATATTTTTTCAAAGGACATAAAAACTACTTTGTCTTTGCAGAATTTATTAAAACTTATCCTGTAGAGGATATAATGAGTATGCCGGTTATTCTAGAGGATACGGTGTCCGTATATGATGCAATAGTAATGCTCTTCTTAGAAAATGTAGGCGCAATATACGTGACGAAAAATGGCGAATTAGTGGGAGTAATTTCTAGAAAAGACCTTTTGCGAGCTACGATTGGTCAAGTGAATTTAAATGATACTCCAATTAATGTCGTAATGACTAGAATGCCGAACGTAAAGAGGGTTTATAGGGATACTTCAATTCACGAATGTGCAAAACTTTTGGTTGACTCACAAGTGGATGGAGTGCCTGTAGTGGAACCACTTGACGGCGATGAAAAGAAACTAAGTGTAGTTGGAAGAATAACGAAGACCAATATTACAAACTTGTTCGTAAGATTGGGAAATGAATATGACTATAAGGAAATTACTTGATATGAACGAAACTAACTATTTAAAAATATATATTATATCAGACTCAATCGGCGAAACTGGAGAGCAAATTGCGAAAGCTTCAATTCGCCAATTTGAAGTGGATGATTTCGAAATAAAGAGATTTCCGTATCACAATAACATTGGGATGATAGAGCCAATTTTCAACGAGGCTGCAAAGGACCATAACAGTTTAATCGTATATACGAGTGTAGATGCTGGGACTAGAAAATTTATAGCCGAAAAATCCAAGGAACTGAACGTTCCAGTAATTGATGTCATGGGACCGCCTATGGATGTTATGGAAAAAATTCTAGGCTATGAGCCACTGCGTGAACCTGGCTTAATAAGACGATTGGACGAAAACTATTTCAAAAAAGTTGAAGCCATAGAATTTGCTGTAACTTATGATGATGGTAAGGACCCAAGGGGCGCAAAAAATGCTGATATCTGTCTAGTTGGAATTTCCAGAACTTCAAAAACTCCACTTAGCATATATTTAGCAAACAAATTATACAAGGTTGCAAATATACCATTGGTTCCGGAAGTTCCGGTACCTAAGGAAGTGTACCAAAAGGATAAAAGACGAGTTATAGGACTGATTGCAAATCCTTATAAGATAAATGCAATTAGAGAAGAACGTTTACAGACACTTGGACTTAGTAATACTGCTAACTATTCTCAAATAAAGAGAATCGAGCAAGAACTAAATTATTCTAAAAGAGTTATGAAGGAACTAGATTGCATAGTAATTGATGTAACCAATAAAGCAATCGAGGAAACAGCTGGAATAATTATAGACCATATGCGAACTACCTTTGACGACTATTAAAAGGCAACCACAGTTATTTACGGTGACTGTGGTTTTTGAATTTTATTTATTAAAAGTTATTTTACAATAATTTAGGGTATAATTTAACAAATGATTGGCGGTGATTCCTATTACGATAAGAGAACGAATAGAAATGGACGAAGAACGATTGTTGGATGAAAAGGCTACCCTATCAAAAAACAGTAGGGGAAGAGCTACTCCGGAAATAGAATCAGAGATTAGGACTGCTTTCCAAAGGGATAGGGATAGAATAATACATTCTAAAGCTTTTAGAAGGCTAAAGCATAAAACCCAAGTTTTTATATCCCCTGAGCAAGATCACTATAGAACTAGACTTACGCATACATTGGAGGTTTCACAAATCGGCAGAACGATTGCCAGAGCCTTACGATTAAATGAAGATCTAGTCGAGGCGATTTCCCTTGGGCATGATTTGGGTCATACGCCCTTTGGCCATTCTGGGGAAGCTGTATTAGATGAATTACATCCCAATGGATTCAGACATAATGATCAAAGTCTGAGAGTTGTCACTTTGATAGAGCAAAGAAATAGTGGCAGGGGACTAAATCTCACTTACGAAGTTTTGGACGGAATTAAAAATCATGGTGGAAACAATATAGCTTCAACTGAGGAGGGGAAGCTTATTAAATATGCTGATAGGATTGCCTATATAAATCACGATATAGACGATGCGGTCAGGGCAGGCGTAATCAATGTTGATGACATACCGAGAGAGCTATTAAATATATTGGGATTTACACATTCGAGAAGAATTGATACCTTAATAAAGGATTTGATATACAACACTTTAGACACTGGAAATTTAAGTATGAGTCCCCGCATTGAGGATGCAATGATGCAACTTAGGGAATATATGTTTAAAAATGTTTATCTAAATCCAAAAGTTAAAAGCGAAGAAAGCAAAATTAAAAATATTATATCCAATCTATACAACTATTATGCAGAGGATTTACAGAGAATTCCTAGTGCTCATTTAGATATATACGATGGTATAGAAACTATGGACGAAGACATTGTATGTGACTATATTGCAAGCATGACAGACACTTATGTCGTGCATGTATGGAAGGATATATTTGAACCTAAAAAATGGTCCTAAGGAGTAAAAATGAGCTATTTTATAGACGATAGGACAATTGAAGAAATAAAAGACAGGGCAGATATCGTATCTGTCATTTCGAGTTATATGGATTTAACGAGAGCAGGTGCAAATTATAAAGGACTTTGCCCTTTTCATGGTGAAAAAACACCTTCTTTCACAGTGTCGCCCAATAAAGGAATATATAAATGCTTTGGTTGTGGTGAGGGTGGAAATGTAATAAATTTTGTGATGAAAATGGACGGGCTATCTTTTCCGGATGCAGTGAAGAAACTTGCCGATCAATTCGGTGTAAGAATTCAAGAAAATACAAAATACAATACCGGTAAAAAGGAAAAAAAAGAACAGATTTATCAAATTAACAGGGAAGTAGCATATACTTACATGAAGAATTTAGGCAAATCCAATAAAGCTAGTTCATACTTACACAGAAGGGGTATAACACCTGATGTTAGCAACAAATTTGGAATTGGTTATTCAGAGGATTCCTGGGATACAGTAGTGAATCATTTAAAAAGTGCAAAACTCGATTTAGACCTAGCATATGAAGCAGGTATTATTGGAAAAAAAGGGCAAAACGAATATTACGATTTGTATAGAAATAGAATAATGTTTCCTATTATCGATAGACAATCAAAGGTTATAGGGTTCGGAGCGAGGGCACTGGACGATTCTCTGCCCAAATATATAAATACTGCTGATTCACCAATATTTTTGAAACGAAACAATTTATATGGAATAAACTTACAGCGTAAAGATAAGAAAGTTGAGCGGTTAATATTAGTTGAAGGATATATGGACGTAATATCCCTGTACGCAAATGGAGTGCCTTCTGCAGTCGCGTCACTGGGAACTGCATTGACTTCTGAACAGGTAGAGTTATTAAAAAAATATACTGACAATATTTTTATTTGCTACGATGGAGATTCTGCTGGTATAAATGCAACGACAAGGGCGTTATCAATTATTCACAGTATGAATTTAAATGCCAAGGTAATAAGATTGCCAA
>CAYUJY010000010.1:20403-21740 GCA_964445145.1 uncultured Peptoniphilaceae bacterium
GAAGGGCTAATAAAGTTTGAATCCCGTATTAAAGGTGCTGAAGATGGATTTAGTTACCTAATTAATAGACACAAGGAAAAGCTAGACCTGGACACTGTAGAAGGAAAAGCAGATTTAATTAGATATGTTGGAAGTTTAATAAAAAAAATAAATAGTCCCATTGAACGTGAGTTACAAATCGCTAAATTGGCAGAAGAATTTGACATATCTGTAGAAACCTTAAAGATTGAAATTTTCAATTTCAAATCTGATGCAAAGAGAGTACTACCAGTAGAAGGCAAACAAGATACTAAAGAGAAAAATTATAGCATAAGCGACAAATCAATAATCGAAGTGTTAAAAATTATGCTAAACAATTTTGAACTTTCTAAGGAAATAAGTGAACGAATAGATTTAGACAAGATTAACAACAAACAATTAATAGAGGTTTTTAAAGCGCTAAGGGCAGCCTTAAGTGATGAAAAAGAACCGAGTAAGGATTTCCTACTTGAATATCTGTTTAAGAACAATATAATAGATGAGGATCTCTATGGTAAATTAAATTCTGACATGGATAAATTACAAGACGTTAGTACCAAGGATTTAGTTGAGGATTTGGTTAATAGAATCAACGTAAAGGATAGGGATTTTGAAAAGAAAGAATTAATAAAAAAGATAAATCATATGGAGTCAATCAAAGATAAAACTCCAGAACAACAATTTGAGTTAGAAAAAATGGTTAATGAATTAATGCACATTAATTCCCAATCACATTGATCCTTCAGGAGGTAGTATATGGTCAAAGTAAAAAACGAAACGACAGCTGAGAAAGCTGACGATAAAACGCAATTATTAAATTCTCTCATAAACTCAGGAAAAGCAAAAGGGTATTTAAGCTATAGCGAAATTGCTGAAGTTTATGAAGAAATAGATATAGATACGGAAGAGATAGAATCCCTCTATTCACGCCTAGAAGAGGCTGGTATTGAAATAGTAGACGATAAGGAAATAGAAATAGATGTCCTAGACGATGAAGTCGATATTGAAGTCATCGACAAGGATGATTTTGATGAAGAAATTAGTCCTGAAAAAGAAGATTTATCTGTACCAGCAGGAATTGCTGTTGGCGACCCTGTTAGAATGTATTTAAAAGAAATAGGAAAGATAGATTTATTGACTGCTGAGGAAGAAATAGATTTAGCAATAAAGATGGAAGAGGGCAGTGAATTTGCTAAGAACAGATTAGCAGAAGCCAACCTAAGATTAGTAGTAAGTATTGCTAAGCGCTATGTTGGTAGGGGAATGATGTTTTTGGACTTAATACAAGAAGGAAATCTTGGACTAATGAAGGCCGTAGA
>CAYUJY010000011.1:0-5796 GCA_964445145.1 uncultured Peptoniphilaceae bacterium
AAGTGGACCAGGGATGGTTGTAGTAGAGTTTGCAGTAGTTAAAAACAATACTTTAGATAAATCATACGGTACATCCAAGTAATGGTCGGTAAAAGTATTGTTTTGTTCAGGGTCCAATACCTCAAGAAGTCCACTTGCAGGGTCTCCTCTGTAGTCGCTTCCCAATTTGTCAATCTCATCAAGTAGGAATACCGGATCTACTTTGCCAGCCTTCTTCATTGATTCTACCAGGCATTGCACCTACATAGGTTCTTCTGTGACCACGGATTTCTGCTTCGTCCCTAACGCCACCAAGGCTCATCCTCACAAATTCCTTGCCTAAAGCTCTAGCTATGGAACGCGCGATGGACGTTTTACCCACACCTGGAGGTCCTACTAAACATAGTATAGGTCCCTTTGGTGAACTATTAAGTTTTCTTACTGCTAGGAATTCTATGATTCTTTCCTTTACATCCTTAAGTCCGTAATGGTCTTCATCTAGAATTTCTTCAGCTCTAGAAAGGTCTATCTCAGATTTTCCATCTTCCTTCCAAGGAAGAGAAACTATCCAATCTAAATAATTTAATAGCACGCCATATTCCGCTGAGCTAGGATTTGTTTTTTCAAGCTTTTGTGCTTCTTTTAATACTTTTTCCTTAGTTTCCTTAGGCATACCTAGCTTTTCGATTTTACTGATGTAATCGGAAACTTCCTCTTCATCATCTTCATCGCCAAGCTCTTTCTTTATGGCTTTTAACTGCTCTCTCAAGTAATATTCTTTTTGAACTTTGCCCAGTTGTTTTTTTACTCTTTGGTTGATTTTATTTTCAATACCTAAAAGCTCAATCTCCCTTTGCAAAATCGTATGAAATTCTACTATTCTTTCATATCTATCCACAGTTTCAAGCAACTTTTGTGCATCTTCTATCTTAATTGGAAGATATGAAGACACCATGTCTATTAGATGATCCGGAGTGTTAACCTCGTTTAGCATCTCGATTGCTGCCGTGTTTATTTTTGAGTTATTGGATACATAGCTTTCTAAATCTTGTTTAACAAGTCTAAATGCCGCTTCTTCCGTAACTGACAATTCACTTTCATCTACTTCAATAAAGCTTACAGTAGCGCTCAAGTAATCACTTGAATCAGAGTAAGTCTTTACTTCAGCACGCTTCTCTCCCTCGATTAAGACTCTTATTTGACCTTGTGGCAATTTTAGTATCTGTCTGATTACTGCTACAGTACCAATTTTGTAAAGATCGTCAGTCTTTGGCTCCATATTCTTATAGTCTTTTTGTGTGACCAACATAATACGAGAATCCTTTAATTCAGCCGTTTCAATGGCATTGATAGATTTCTCTCTGCCCACATCAAAATGTGTGACCATTTGAGGGAACACAACTATATTCCTAAGAGGAATCACTGGAAGAGTTTCTAACATCTCAAATTTGTTTTCCATAGTTCACTCCTGTCTATTTATTTTTCCTGTTTTATGGAAATCTCGATAGGCGTGTGCCTATCTTTTCGTAAAATATAAGCTCACTTAACGTGAGCTTCTACTTTATATATACCATAATATTGTTATTTTAAACATCTGAGCCTAGGGCTATCTTACCGTTAGTAACATATAGGGGTTGTCCTGTGCCCAAAATGGATGCCTTAGTAATTACAACCTTTTCTATATCATTACGCGATGGAACTTCGTACATTACATTTAGCATAGCTTCTTCTAAAATGCCACGGAGTCCTCTGGCACCGCTCTTTCTGTTTTTTGCCTTCTTTGCGATCTCTATTAAGGCATCGTCTTCAAATTCCAGCTCTACTCCATCCATACGAAGTAATTCCTGATATTGTTTGATAAGAGCATTCTTAGGTTTCGTCAAAATTTCAATTAATGCTTCCTCGTCCAACTCCTCCAACGTAACTAATATTGGTAGTCTTCCTATAAACTCTGGAATCAATCCATATTTTTGTAGGTCCTCTGGGGTCATGTCCTTAATAGTTTCGCCAAATGATTGTTCCTCGTTTGCTGAGGTGTCTTGTCCAAAACCAATGTTTTTCTTGTTAGTTCTGTTTCTTATTATTTTATCAAGCCCTACAAAAGCTCCACCAACTATAAATAAAATATTCGTAGTGTCAACTTGGATAAATTCCTGGTGTGGATGCTTTCTTCCACCTTGTGGCGGAATATTTGCTACAGTTCCCTCTATCATCTTCAAAAGCGCTTGTTGTACTCCTTCGCCAGAAACATCCCTCGTGATGGATACATTTTCACTCTTCTTTGCAATCTTATCAATTTCATCGATGTAGATAATCCCTTTTTCTGCACGTTCAATATCGTAATCTGCCGCTTGAATTAGTTTTAATATAATATTTTCAACGTCCTCGCCCACGTATCCCGCTTCCGTTAAGGTTGTGGCATCAGCAATTGCCAATGGCACGTCCAAAATGCTAGCTAGGGTTTGTGCAAGCAAGGTTTTTCCAGAACCCGTAGGTCCGCACATGAGGATATTTGATTTTTGTAGCTCTACATCGGAATATTCCGTGTTGTTTATTCTCTTGTAGTGGTTATATACTGCAACTGCTAAACTCTTTTTAGCATCTTCTTGTTTTACAACGTACTCATCCAAAATCCCCTTTATTTCAGAAGGTTTTGGTAGCTCGCTGTGATATTTATTATCTTCGAAAACATCCTTCGATATAATCTCCTTGCTTAAATCTATACATTCGTTACAAATATATACATTTGGCCCAGCGACAATTCTATCAACCTCGTGCTGACCCTTGCCACAGAAGGAGCATCTGAGAATGTCCGTATCTTTTGTGTCTTTAGCCATGTATCTCCCTTACTTTGATTCTATTACTTTGTCTATCAAACCGTATTTACGCGCTTCTTCAGCACTCATATAGTAATCTCTGTCCGTGTCCTTTGCGATTTGTTCTAAACTTTGTCCCGTTCTTTCGGCTAAAATCTTGTTTAACAAATCCCTGGTTTGTAGTATTTTTTCCGCTTGGATTTTTATATCCGAAGCCTGTCCCTGAGCTCCGCCTAGGGGTTGGTGTATCATGATGTCTGCATTTGGAAGGGCGTATCTCTTTCCTTTTTTACCTGCAGCCAACAAAAATGCACCCATGGATGCAGCTCTGCCTATACAGATAGTTGAAACATCTGGTTTTATATATTGTATCGTGTCGTATATTGCCAATCCTGCACTTACAGAACCACCAGGGCTATTGATATAGATGGAAATGTCCTTGTTTACCCCTTCAGACTCTAAAAAAAGGAGTTGAGCGACGATTAGATCAGCCAGCTGATCAGTTACCTCACCGCTCAAAAATATAATCCTATCCTTTAAAAGTCGTGAATAAATATCATAGGACCTTTCCCCATGGTTAGTCTGCTCTACTACCATTGGAATTAGTGCCATTATTCCTCCTCTTTATATACAACCTTATCCATTAACAGGTCGATTGTCTTTTTCTCTATTAGGTCTTCCTTGAAATAGTCTGTATTTCTAGCCTTCATATTTTCAATAAACTTGTCAGCTTGTTCCTTGTCTTCCGGATAATAAGAATTACCTAACTTTTCTATTTCTTCGTTTACTTCGTCTTCGGTAACTTCTATATTTTCAGCTTTACTAATTGCATCAAGAATAAGTTGTAGTTTTACTTTTTTTAATGCGATAGGTTTGAAATTACTTCTCATATCTTCGATATTGTCTTGCGTCCACTCTAGATATTGGTTGAAGTCTATTCCTTGCATTTGTAGATTTGCACCAAAGTTGTTTATTTCAGTGTCCACTTGTGACTCTATAAGTCCCTCAGGAACTTCGAAATCAGCTAGTTCAAGAGCTTTCTCTAGCATTCTTTCTCTAGATTCTCTAGTTGCCCTCTCCGCAAATGCCTCTTCCATAACCTTCTTTAGGTTTTCTTTGTATTCATCTAGAGTATCAAATTCACTGATATCCTTAACGAATTCGTCATCTACCTCAGGTAACTCTATGGAAGAAACCTCACTCACATTTACATGGAAGACTGCATCCTTGCCAGCTAAATCTTCAACGTGGTAATCTTCTGGGAATTTAACATTTACATCAACATGATCTCCAGATTTAGCTCCCACTAATTGTTCTTCAAATCCAGGAATAAATTGACCTGACCCCAATTTTAACACTTGGTCGTGGGCATGGCCACCTTCGAATGGTTCGTCGTCGATCATACCATGGAAGTCCATAGTTACTGTATCTCCCATTTCGGCGCCCCTGTCAGTTATTAATGTAACTCTGCCAGCCTTTTTTCTTTCCTCTTCGATTTCGTTGTTAATTGCTTCATCGGTTACTTCGTACTCAATCTTAGAAATTTCTATGGAGCTGTAGTCCTTTAACTCAATTTCAGGCTTCACGTCAACGGAAACTTCAATTAATACGTCCTTGTCCTTTTCGAAAGGCTCAGGAATTCTGATATCAGGTCTACCTGCTAGTTCAAGCTTTAATTCTTCAACTGCAGATTCGTAAAAATCTGGTAGGATATCATTTATTGCATCTTCGAAAAATATATCGTTGCCATAGGATACTTCAATAATTTTTCTCGGAACTTTTCCTTTTCTAAATCCTGGTACGCTAAATTTACCTCTTTCCCTTAGGTAAACAGCTTGTTGCGCTTTTTCTACTGTATTGTATGGAACTACTAGGTTAAAATGTACCTTGTTCCCTTCCTTTTTGATTATCTCAGTCATATTTGACCCCTCCATTTAAAAATATCTCATAACATTATAACACAAATCAACACTATTTTAAGCAATTATTCATAGTTTTCCTCAATTACTTAAAGAAAAATCAAACATCCTGAGCCTTTTTCTTCTACTCAGGACGTTTTTTACGTACGTTTTATAAATTCATTGCCACATTTTCTACATTTAATTCTAATCTTACCAACATTTTTAGGTACTCTAGTGTAGGTTTTGCACACATCACACTTAACATACTTGTGGGTGTCTTTGTCCCTCCACCTCAACTTCAAAATCTCAATTTGTGCATTGATAGGTTTTGTGGCTTTGACAAATTGTATGTTTTCTTGGTAACGTGCATTGTAATTTCTGGAAATCATTCTAAGCATAGCCGTTAACAAAGATACTGTAGATACTGCGCCCAAAAATGAGTTTAATGTACCATTTCTCACAATTAAAGTAATTACGCTAGTTATAAGTGCAACATAAATTAGGAATTGATTTAATTTATCAACTCCATATCTTCCTACCATAAACCTATTTAACATTTCTCTAAGCTTTCTCATACAACTCTCCATTCTAACTAAAATAGATATGCCCATATTGTAACAAAATAAAACAAAAATTTACTAAAGTCACAAATGTTACATACAAATCTCCAATAATATCAGATAATAAATTGTGTGATAATATAACATAAATACAAGAAAATTTACTATATAAGGAGTTAAGATGTTAAGACAAATAATTGAAATAGATGAAGAATTGTGTATCGGTTGTGGAATTTGTGTAAGTGCATGTAATGAAGGCGCCATAGCTATGGTGGACGGTAAGGCTACCCTTGTTAGGGATGATTACTGTGACGGTTTGGGAATTTGTCTTCCACAATGCCCTACAGGCGCCATATCCTTTATCCAAAAAGATACCTTAGAGTTTGATAAGAGCGCAGTTTTAGAAAAGCAAAACAAGGAAAAAGAAGTTAACGCCCCTCACCATGGTGGTGGATGTCCAGGCTCAGCTTCCAGAACCTTTGAAAGAAAGCACGAAGAAAGTGAATGTGCATGTTCAGGTGATGGAGGGCACAGTCATGA
>CAYUJY010000011.1:5896-21371 GCA_964445145.1 uncultured Peptoniphilaceae bacterium
GAAAGCACGAAGAAAGTGAATGTGCATGTTCAGGTGATGGAGGGCACAGTCATGAAGACCATGATTGTGGATGCCACGATACAAATAATGAGCCAGTAGCTAAAGCTCATACTACAGGAAATGAAGTTATAGAATCTGAACTTATGCAATGGCCAGTTCAAATTAAATTGATGCCATTAAAGTCACCATTTTATCAAAACGCAAATCTATTAATAGCTGCTGATTGTTCTGCATTTGCATATGGAGATTTCCATAGGGATTTTATCAAGAACAGGATTGCCGTAATAGGATGCCCTAAGTTAGATGAAGGTGATTACACAGAAAAGCTAACCGAAATAATAAAACAAAACGATATTAAGAGTGTTACAATAGTAAGGATGAGCGTACCATGCTGTGGTGGTTTAGAAAACGCTGGTAAGCGTGCACTACAAGCCAGCGGAAAATTCATTCCGTGGAACGTTGTAACCATTTCTACAGATGGTAGAATTATCGAATAAGAATAAGTTAAAGTATCTACAAATTAGCAGCCTGTTTTAAGGCTGCTTTTACTTTATATGTACCACTGTGTTATCATTATAGATAGGTGATGTTATGAAGTACAAAAATCCGTATATGAGAAAAATAAAAAATACATTTCCATTGTTAGTATCATGCAATATTTGTAAGACTCCCCTTCTTATTTATCAAAAGGGTGGAAATGGAAATTTAATAAAAATCCAGAGAGATAGGATTGTGGAATCTGAATTTGATATAGATGAGATGGGAAATGCCTTAGTTTGCATAAATTGCGGCACCCATTTAGGCTCATTGAGGGATTATTTCGGTGTGCCATCGTATTTTCTTCTTCGAGGACTGGTCAATGCGAGAAAATTAAAATAGATTCCTCCGTAAGGGAACGTGACGAGCCATGTTTTCTACTTTTAAAATGAGAATTAAACTTGCAAACAACTTCAATCTTTATTAAAAATATTGATTATTTCTGTTTTGCTTATGGAATCAAGGAAATAAATAACTTAAGTAGGAATACATTTCTAAGGAGGAGTATGGAATACACTATCGGAACAAAAAAGGTGTCTACATTGACTCTTCGGTCTTAATGGATGATTATAATTCGGAAATGGTGTTTATAGCTAATGAAAGTCTCAATGAGTATGATGAAATTACAATCAGTACCCATAAATCTCTAAAGAATTTGTTGGAAGTACTATCTAGGAATTCTCTGGTTGTAACCCCATATTCCAATAAGGGATTTGAATTTCGACTGAAGATAATGTCAGGTAATGATGTAATCGGCATAGCCCAAGCGTATAGACATTGGGATTGGAGCAAGGTTGTTGATGATTTAGATTGGAGAAAGCTTGATTCCTATAAAAAAAATGACTTAAAGATTTCAGTCTTCGTTTTAAAGATGGTTATTGCACCTGATGCATGGGGATTTGTACCCGGTGATTTCCCAAGGGTATATAAGGGAGAAATTTTGGGTTTGAAATTTGTTATACCTAAGGAACCAGAATTTTTAGGTGCCATGGAGTTTTTAAACAATTTCTTTTTTAATCGCATGGACAGTTTATATACATAGAGAATATCAAATTTAAATTACTATTTTTTAATAGATCGGTGGATTAGAGAAAAATAAAGGTGTTTAACAGCTTTAAGCTGAAACACCTTTTAATTTTTCGATTAATTGTTAAGGCTACCTATGCCTTTACATATTTTCCCATGTTGTCTGCTGCTAGAATCGCACTATAAACCATTTCTGCAGTAACGTTGAATGGCATATTGTGAATCGTTTCTCCCTCAACGGTTGCTGCTTTTGCAACTTCCATAATCTTATCTAGGTTGATTTCCTTCACGCCCATATCTTCAAGGGTAGTAGGTAGTCCTACTTCTTGGCAAAAGGATATAATGTCGAAAATTTCATCTGCGCTGGCATTTTCCAATACCAATTGGCAAATAGTACCGAATGCTACCTTTTCACCGTGGTAAAGGTGGTGACATTCTTCCATTACTGTTAGTCCGTTGTGGATTGCATGGGCGCCAGCCAATCCTGCACTTTCAAATCCAATTCCACTTAAGAGTGTATTTGCTTCAATAATTTTTTCTACAGATTCAGTAATAACCCCTGCTTCCAAAGCCAACTTCGCCTTTAATCCTTCTTCCATCAATGTATTAAAGCAAAGCTCAGATAGTGCTATAGCTGCCAAGGTCACAGTTCCACCTGCACAGCTTAGGGCATTAGAAGCCTTGGCTGCCCTAGCTTCAAAATAGGTTGCCAGTGCATCACCCATGCCTGAAATAGTCAATCTAGCAGGAGATTTTGCAATGATGTCCGTATCCATTACAACGACATTTGGATTTGAAGGAAGGAATAGATATTCATCGAATACTCCCTCTTCCGTATAAATTACTGAAAGCGCACTACACGGCGCGTCTGTGGATGCAATGGTAGGACAAATTACTACGGGATGTTTTACATAGTATGCAACTGCCTTTGCAGTATCAAGTATTTTTCCGCCACCAATTCCCAAAATAACGTCTGTATTGCTCTCTTTTGATAGTGCTTTAATCCTTTCAATTTCAATCTTGCTACATTCTCCGTTAAAATATACATGAGTAACTTCAATGCCGTGTTCCTTTAAGCTGGAGTCCACTGCCTCTCCGACTCTTTTGTATCCTGACTCGCTAATGATTACTAGGGCTCTCTTACCTAGTCTTTCCACGTAGGTTCCTAGATTTTTTAACTCGCCGCTTCCTTGAACATATTTTCCTGGGCTAATTAATATTTTTGCCATTAAATCCTCCTAAAATTGAATTTTCTGTTTTATAAATATCACAATCATCTTAACATTACATTATGCGTTTGTCAATTTGTTGACATTTCTTATAGTTCTCATGTTTACTAAATAAAAATTCCAAAATATAGAAAATTTAAGCATTAATTGATATTTAGTGAACGCATGTGAAAATACAAATATTTTTCTCTCAATATATATAAATTTTCTAATAAAAAAAGTGAGGTAAAGTTCCTCACTTTCTAAATTTCTATACGTTATGACATGCGACTAAATGATTTGGTGCAATTTCTCGAAGTTCTGGCATAACTTCATCACATATTGAAGTTCTTTTTCTGCAACGGGATTTAAACTTGCAGCCCATTAGTACATCTAATGGACTAGGTACATCGCCCTCCAAAATTATAGATTCAGTATTTTTTCCTAGTACGGGATCTACAATTGGAACTGCCGATAATAGAGCTTCTGTATAAGGATGCACGTGGTGCTTGTAAATTTCCTCAGTGTCTCCCATTTCCATAATGGAGCCTAGATACATAACTCCCACACGGTTAGAAATATGTCTAACCATACTTAAGTCGTGGGCTATAAATAAATAGGTCAGTCCCAAATCGGATTGTAAATCTTCTAGCATATTTACGATTTGTGCTTGTATGGAAACGTCCAGAGCTGATATGGGCTCATCACAAATTATAAATTCTGGATTTACAGCTAAGGCTCTAGCTATACCAACACGCTGCCTTTGTCCACCAGAAAATTCATGTGGATAACGACTGGCGTGGTCTTTGTTTAGTGATACAGTCCTTAGGAGTTCTTGGACTCTCTCTTCTTTTTCTATTTTAGAATTACATAGATTATGGATATCCAACGGTTCTCCAATAATATCCGCCACCGTCATCCTAGGGTTTAATGAGGAATATGGGTCTTGGAATATCATTTGTATCTTTTTTCTAAATGGAAGCAATTCTTCTGCACTTAATTTGGAAATATCCGTTCCTGAATAAATAATCTCACCGTTTGTAGGATTATAAAGTCTAATTATGGAATATCCAGTAGTGGACTTTCCGCATCCTGACTCTCCTACAAGGCCAAAGGTTTCTCCCTTTTTTATATGGAAGCTAATATCATCCACTGCCCTAATATTTTGGATATTTTTTCTTATAATCCCAGTATCCTTTTCAAAATACATTTTTAAGTTTTTTACATCCAACAAAATTTCATTAGACATCCGATACACCGCCTTTCTGTGCTTCATACTCAGGTGTTTTCGGTGCATCTTCGTGCATCAACCAGCATTTTGAAGTATGACATCCGGAAACTTTAAAATATTCCGGTTCTTTTGTTCTACAAATATTCATGGCATAGTCACACCTAGGATAGAAAGGACAACCAGTAGGTGGTCTCAGCATATCCGGCGTGGAGCCTTGTATGGGAATTAATCTCTCCTTAGAATCCAAGTTGTTTTTTGGAATACTCTTTAATAGTCCCATAGTATATGGATGTCTAGGGTTATAGAATATATCCTCATCCGTTCCCGTTTCCATTATTTGTCCACCGTACATTACGATAACCTTTTGGCAGGTGCTGGCAACTACCCCAAGGTCATGGGTGATTAAAATCGTTGCTGTATTTAACTCAGAATTTAGTTGCTTAATTAGTCTCAGTACCTGTGCTTGGATTGTAACGTCCAGTGCAGTCGTAGGCTCGTCCGCAATTAACAAGTCCGGTTTACATGCCAGCGCCATGGCTATCATTACACGTTGTCTCATACCACCTGAAAATTCGTGGGGATATGAATCTACTCTCCTATCAGCCGCTGGAATACCTACCAACTTTAGCATATCAATAGTTCTCTTCCTAGCTTCTGATTTGGATATTTTATTATGCTCCAAAATGATTTCTTCAATTTGGTTTCCTATTGTATATAGGGGATTTAAAGATGTCATTGGGTCTTGAAAAATCATGGCAATTTTCTCGCCTCTGATTTTTCTTAATTCGGCTTCGCTTAGCTTAACCAAATCCTTGCCCTTAAACAAAATTTCTCCCGATGTAATTCGTCCTGGATATTGTAATAGTCTCATAATAGACAAACTGGTCACACTCTTTCCCGAACCAGATTCACCTACAATCCCCAACACTTCCCCTTCTTCCACACTGAAAGACACATCGCGCACTGCTTTAACCTCACCCACATGAGTAAAAAAGGAAGTGCTTAAATTTTTAATTTCTAATATTTTTTCGCTCATACTTCCTCCTAACTTCTCAACTTAGGGTCAAAAGAGTCCCGTAGACCATCTGCAAATAGATTAAATGCTAATATTGTAATTGAAATCGCAACTGCAGGTATAAACATTTGGTATGGATAAATGTAAATGGCAGGAAGCGCATCATTTACCAGAGTTCCCCAAGATGCCTGTGGCGCAGAAACACCAAGACCGATAAAGCTTAGGAAAGCTTCATTAAATATGGCACTTGGAATTTGCATTGCTACTCCAACCATAATTGGACCCATCATATTTGGAACCAAATGTTTTATAAGAATATTTTTTGTACTTTGTCCTAAAACTATGGATGCTTTTACGTAATCAGTATTTTTTAAGCTTAGAACTTGTCCCCTAACCAACCTTGCCATACCTACCCAAAATGTAAGGCCCAGCGCTAGTATTATAGATTTAAGTCCGGCACCTATCATAACCATAATCAAAATTACATAAAGTGTCGTAGGTATAGAGCTTATTATGTCTACAATTCTCATCATGACATTGTCCACTCGTCCACCCATATAGCCTGCTATACCACCATATAGAACACCCACGAAGAAATTGATTAAAGCTGCTACCAACCCTACTATAAGGGAAATTCTAGCTCCATAAACGACTCTAATAAACAAATCACGGCCTAGGTTGTCGGTTCCGAAAACATAGGTTTTGTTTCGCAATCTATAGGTTTCAGTTAATTCAACTCCATCATAATACACTCTAGATTTTTTTATTTCATTGTTGAATATGTGCTCAGCATCCATAATGGAAGTTTCAGTTATGTCTTCACCAGCATAAAAATCTTGAAGATACTTCGCATCTGCAATTTGTACAACTCCATCCACTGCGGTTCTTTGGAGCTTACGTAGCTCACCTGAAGCGTCTGAATATGAGCTGAAATTTATTTCCAAAACTTTGCCATCGACTTCATATCGATTTAACTTTTCCCCTACTGCAACCTTCATTTTTTCAGAAGGTCCGATGATCTCACCCTCATTGGTTACGTTAAAGGCGGTGTATTCTGGCGTAACATACACTGAATGGGTGTCGCTAATCTTGTAGCTATTCATAGTCATTGGAATATTTCCAAGATTTAAGTTTTGATAATAATAAGAATGTGGCCAAAAATTAGGAATAATTATTGCAGATAATATTATTATTATAATTACAATCATAGAAATGATTGCTATCTTATTCTTTTTTAAACGTCTCCATCCATCTTGCATAAACGTGAGGCTTGGCCTTACAATTTTTTCTGCATCTTTTTCTTCGGGGAGTATGGGTTCCCATAAATTAATTTTATTGTTTTCCATTTTATCCCCCTACTCAAATTTAATTCTAGGATCCACGAGGACATAAACTATATCCACAACCAGCACGAACATTACTAAAATAATTGCAAAGAATACAGTAATTCCCATAATCAAAGTGTAGTCTCTGTTCATAACGCTGTTTGTAAATAGGTTTCCTATGCCTGGAATTCCGAATACTTTTTCTACAACCAATGAACCTGTAACAAATCCAGCCATCATCGGCCCGATGTAGCTAACAACAGGTAAAATTGCATTTCTAACGCCGTGTTTTATAATAACTTTAGAATTGGAAAGCCCCTTCGCCTTGGCAGTTCGAATATAATCTTGGCGCAGAACATCTAACATGGACGTCCTCATTAGTCTAGTTACGTAAGCCAATGAAAATAGTGATATAACCACGGATGGACCTATAAAGCCCCTCCAGTTGGGAATTCCAAAGGATGGCACCCATCCCAAATGTTTGCTAAAAATAAACAAAAATAACGTAGCAAAAACAAAGCTCGGTATGGTAGCTCCCAAGGTAGATAGGAGCATAAAAATCCTATCAGGCAATTTGTTTTGCCATAGTGCAGCTGTAATACCGAAGATTACTCCGAATATTACGACAATCAAAGACGCAAAAATACCTATGCGCATGGAAAATGGAAATCCGGCTCCTATTACTTCGTTTGTAGTAAGTCCAACCTTTTGATAGGAAACTCCAAAATCTCCCTTGGCAAAATCCACTAAGTATTTAAAATATCTTTCATGTAACGGTTTGTCTAAGCCATACTTTTCCAACATGACTGCAGCTATGGCTGGGTCGCCCATGTTTTCTGTTGCAAACGGATCCCCAGGTAGTGCATTCATAAGGAAAAATGTGATTGTCATAATAAACCATATTGTAATTACTGAGGATATTACTCTTTTTAATACATATTTAACCATTGTATCCTCCCTATTTTTTTTACAATCTTATAGGATGTTTTTCAACATGATATAAGGATAATGTAAATTCTATTTAAGAAAAAAGCCGAGTTTAAAAACTCGGCTAATTAATGTAAAAATTATTCAACTACTGTAGCAGTCTTAAAGATAAATGAAATGTCAGGGCTAGTTTGTAGACCTTCTATATGATCTTCATTTACATAGTATGCTTTAGTGTAGTAATAAATTGGTGAAGACGGCATTTCTGCCATTAGTGCAGCTTCAGCTTCTAAAACCTTAGCATCTCTATCAGCACCTGTTAGCGCCATAGATTCTCCATATAATTTATCAAATAATTCTTGGTCAGGATTCAATACAGTATCCCATGGTGCTGCAGCATATTGCTTGTATCTCCATTGCGCCTTGTTGTTGGCGTTTTGAGATGTCAAGAAACTGAAGCAACCATTAACGTTGAATGAGCTTGAAATCCAACCTACACGACCGATATCGTAATCACCTTCGTTTAAGAAGTCGAAGTAAACATTTGATTCCATATTTTCAAGCTTCGTTGAAATGTTAAGATTTTCTTGAAGCATTTGTTGAATTGCTTCCATTACCTTCTTGTTAGCTTCTGAAGTGTTGTAAAGCATTGTGATTTCAGGGAAGCCTTCTCCGTTTGGATATCCTGCTTCAGCTAAAAGTGCCTTTGCTTCTTCAACATTTGCTGCTCTAGGGTCAATGCCAAATTCTGCCTTTGGATAACCATCTGCCTCTAATGTTCTGTATGGAGTTCCATCATCTTTTAGTGGCACTGGATTAATAAATCCTGTAGCGGCAATTTCTCCAGCCTTTGTAACATTTTCAACAATTGCTTTTCTGTCGATAGCCATAGAAATAGCTTTTCTTACATTAACGTCATTCATTGGTGCTCTATCTGTATTGTAACTTAGGAACCAAACACCTGACCATGGTTGTACATGTAGATATGGTTCTTCAGCCATCAGTTTTTGTATTTCTTCAGTAGGAACTTGATCGTTTACGTCAATATCACCTGCTTGTGCAGCTTGCATTGCAGTATTAGGGTCTGTTAAGAAAACTCCCTTAATCTTTTGGATATTAACATTGTCAGCATCCCAATAATTTTCATTCTTTTCAAACATTATGTGTGATCCTACAACATACTCGCCAACCTTGAAAGGTCCGTTAGATACTGCAGTATCAGGTCTCTTTTCCCAACCGTCTCCATTAGCTACGATGTCTTCTCTCGTAGGAGCATAGTAGTGACTTGAAATCAACTTGTCAAAGAACGGAGTTTGATTTTTAAGTCCTACTACCAATGTATAATCATCGGTTGCAGTAATTTTAATATCTTCGTAGGAGCCTGTTCCATCATAATATTCTTGAGCTCCAGCTACATAGTCAGTTAAGTTAACAAGGTTTTGTGAAGCTTCCGTAGGTTCACACATTCTTCTCCAAGAATATGCAAAGTTGTGAGCTGTAACTGGCTCACCATCTGACCATTTAGCGTCTTTTCTCAAATGGAAAGTCCAAGTAAGTCCATCTTCAGACGTTTCCCAGGTTTCAGCAACACCAGGTTGGATTCCTTCAGGTGCAGCATAAGTAAGTCCTTCAAAAAGTTGAAGTACAACACCTGAACCAGAGTTCATTGTGTTATGAACAGGGTCCCAAGTTTTAGGCTCTTGTCCAATATTCCAAACGATAACTCTTTGTTCACCAGTTGCTGCCGGTGACGTAGTTTCTGCAGGTTTTTCAGTAGTAGTTGTTTCGGCTGGTTTAGTTTCAGCAGGTTTCGCTTGATTTCCACACGCCGTAAGAACTGTAGATAGTAAGACTACTGTCACGAGCATTAGTGCTAATAATTTCTTATTCATTTTCTCCCTCCTTGATGGGCTTGAATTTCCTTAAATTCAAGTTTTTACTATTATATTCATAATCACTTACAATTGCAACAAAAATTTTAATAGTACTTCACATAAATTGTATTATTCCTGTATTAGCAACGTTTATATAGAAGATAGTGTAATTATACAGAAGTAAAATACAGTATAATTGAAAAGTCCGAAAATTATATTTCCGGACTTTTCTTGAGGTTGTTAATAGAAAGGATAAAGTATTGGTAGTAAAACCATACTTAATATAAAGTTTATTAGCATTATAGGCAATCCAGTGATGGCAAAGTCTCTAAACTTATAGCCTGCTGGCTCCATAACCATTGCATTTGCTGGTATAGCCAGCGGAGTTGCAACTGCTACTGAACTTGCTACAAATACTGCCATGATTGCAGACCTTGGATCAGCCCCTAACCCTTGTGCTATTGTTGCACCTATTGGTACTAATAGTGCACATGCTGCAGTGTTTGACATGAACTGAGTCATAATACTGGTAATAATGTACAAAATACCGATTATGAATATTGGATTTAGGTTACCAGCATAGTTTACCACGCCATCTACAATTAGTTGGCTAACTCCAGTAGTCTCGAGCGCTTCTGAAACTGGAAGCATAAAACCAATTAGAAATGCAGTTGTCATTTCAAATGACGCAAACGCTTCCTTTTCATTTAGTACTCCTACGATTACTAATAATAACGCACCTATCGTAGCACTTATATGTAATGGTATTCCGATAAAATCTTCAAATACCATTGCAGCAATGCTTGCAATTAATACAACTAATGTCAATGTTCCATGCCAACTTGGAATGTTACTGTAGTCCAAGTCTGTTTCTAAAAAAGTTTTCGGTTCTCTATCTGGAAGCTTTTTCGCTCCGAAAAAAGCCATATAAGCTATTGTTATTGCAAGCATAGGAATCCCCATCTTACTATATTCAAAAAAGCTAAATGTCATGGCACCATTCGTCGCAGCCTCTAAGCCTGCTCTGGCTATGAGGTTTCCAGGCGAACCGATGAGGGAAATATTTGCCCCTATTGTTGCTGATGCTGTCAACGGAATCAAAAATTTTGAAGGTGATTTTCCCAATTTTTTACTTATCCCCAACACTATTGGCAATAGTACCGCTACTGTACCAGAGTTGGAAAGAAATCCAGACATTACTCCGCCTACTGTCATTATCAAAATTACTAAGCTTGTGTCGTTTTTTGCATACCTAGTGATTATATCACCCGTTTTATATGCCATTCCAGTTTTAAAAAATGCTTCTCCGATTACGCACATTGCAAGTATTAAGATAATATTTGAATTGATTAAGCTCTTAAACACCGTATTGGCTTCAATTATGCCGAAAAGGTATAAAGAAAGAGCAGTGACAATTGCAGTTGTAGCAATTGGTAGTTTTTCTGTAACAAATAGTACCATTGCAACTAAAAATATTATTATGGTTATAGTCATATCTGACATGGTTTATCTCCTAAGCGTTATTAACTTTTTTATATTTTTCAATTTCCCTATCTTGAAATACATTTCCATTTGTGTCTATACCAACTATGACCCTAAGGTTTTCTACATAGAGTTCTTTAATTGATTCCGTTCCCAAATCTTCATAGGCAATTACATCACAACTTTTAACCTGCTCTGAAATCATGGCAGAAGCTCCACCAATACTTAGAAGATATAACCCTCCATATTGTTTGCACAAATCAGAAACATAATCTGCTCTGTCGCCTTTTCCTATCATAGCGTTCATGCCTAATTGAAAAGTCATTTCTACAAAGTGGTCCATGCGCATACTCGTTGTTGGGGCAATCGATCCCATATTTCTTCCCGGCTTCGTTGGGCATGGTCCAGCATAAAATATAGTTTTATCTTTAAAGTCTATTGGTGGTTGTCCACCTTCCTTAAGGGTATTTTCTATTCTTTTATGCGCAGCATCCCTTGCGGTATAGACATAACCCGTTAGATATAATATATCTCCTATATTATATTCTTTTGCCATCTCTTTTGTAATTGGTAAAGTTACATTGTAAGTCTTCATTTACATCCCTCCATTAAAGTATTGCAGAAGCATGTCTGCTTGCGTGACATTGTAGATTTACTGCAACAGGCAGAGCAGTTATATGGCATGGATAATATTCTATATGCACATCCAGTGCCGTAACAGTTCCACCCATCCCAAGAGTTCCTATCCCTAAATCGTTAATTTCGTCTAATATTTCTCTTTCAAGATTTTTGTAATATTCCTCAGGATGAGATTCTCCTATTGGTCTTAACAATGCTTTTTTAGATATCCAAGTAGCTTTATCCATAGTCCCGCCTATGCCCACACCAACAATTATTGGAGGACAAGTTTTTCCGCCTGCTTGTTTTACTGAGTCCAATACAAATTTTTTGACACCTTCAACGCCATCTGCTGGAACTAAAGTTGTAAATGTACCCATATTTTCACTTCCGCCACCCTTAGGCATAACTGTAATCTTTACATCAGATCCTGGTACGATTTCCGTATGTATTACTGCTGGTGTATTATCTCCAGTGTTTACTCTATTTAGCGGGTCTCTGACTATGGATTTTCTTAAATATCCTTCTTCGTATCCCCTTCTAATACCTTCATTTATCATGTCGGTTAAGCTTTCGCCTTCCCATGCAACTTCTTGTCCAATTTCTAGAATTACAACAGATGTTCCAGTATCATGGCAGACAGCAACTTGTTCTCTTTTTGCTAGCTCTGCATTCTCAATAAGAAGTTCCAGTGTTTCTTTGCTATAAGGTGATTCCTCATTCTGTAAAGCAGTTCTGTATGAGTCAAGAACGTTTTCATCCAGTACGTAACAAGCCTGCATCGCCAAATCTCTGATAATTGGCACTACTTCATTGGTATTAATAACTCTCATAATACGACCTCCTAAATTTTTCTTTTAATATTATCTACACTGTGATACTATCATGGCAGGAATATCGAATCAAATTAATAGATTTTATATATCTATAAATAATATTTATGGAGGTTTCAATGGAAATAGAAATGAAATACATATATGAGGTTTACAAAAATAGAAGCTTTTCTAAAGCTGCAGAGGTTTTATATGTCACTCAACCTACTTTAAGTCTAGCTGTTAAGCGAATCGAAAAGGAATTAGGCATGCCGATTTTTGAAAGAAAGAAAAATCCTTTGACTTTAACGCCAGCAGGAGAAATTTACATAGATAAGATAAATAAAATAATGCAAATTGAACAGGATTTACAGGAAGAGTTAAATGACATTAGAGAATTAAACGTCGGAAATCTTTCTATTGGCGGAACTAATTATATAAACTCGTTTGTTTTACCGCCTATCATTTCAAAGTTCACTAATGATTATCCAAATATAAAATTGTCAGTAATAGAAGCTAGCTCTGACCGTTTACTAAAATTAGTAGATGAATATAGCATTGACATTACATTTATAAGCGGAAAAATGGATGAGAGTAAATTTTCCTATTTTGAGGGATTCGAGGATGAAATATCCCTAGCGATACCAAATGTTCTATTAAAAAATAAGGATGAATACAAACAAAAGTTTTCTGACAAGGAATGGAAACTAGGAAAAGTAAATGTAATAGAGGTTAAGGATATCGCCTTATTTAGCAATATTCCTTTTATATTGTTAAAACCCAAGAATAATTTGTACGATAGAAGTGTTCGAATATTTGAAGAAGCAAACGTACAACCACGAGTTGTACAATCTGTGGAGCAGCTGGCAACAGCTTATAGATTTTGCTTAGAAGGAATTGGAGCTACCTTCGTAGGCTCAAAACTGTTGGAAGCAGAAGATAAAATAGATGAGAGAATTACAATATTTTCAATAGATTCAGACATTGCAATTAGAGTGTTTTCTGCTGTTATTAACAAAAATAGGTACTTGAGTAACTCGATAAATGAGTTTATAAAACGCACGCAAGATTACTATTTATAAGAAGATTTGACTGTAAATTAAACAATAATCATATTTTTATCTGTCTGCGAAGATGAATTGTATAGAATAAGCAAACAAACATTATTATAGTAAAATCCCAATAAAAATGGCAAGTAGAATATTTTACTCGCCATTTTTCTTACCTAACTATGTTTAATAATAAATTACAATAATATTTGAAGTTATTCTACAACCTTAGCCTCTTTGAATATAAATGACATTTCCGGACTTGTTTTCAAGTCTTCTATATGATCTTCATTTATAAAGTAAGTAGTAGTGTAGTAGAAAATTGGTGTTCCTGGAACTGAATTCATTAAGGCAGCTTCAGCTTCCAACACTTTTTCATCCCTTTCTTTTCCTACTAAAGTCATGGATTCGTCATACAAGGTATCAAAAAGTTCATTGTCTGGATTTAATTTTGTATCCCAACTTGCTGGTGCATAAGGTTTCCATCTCCATTGAGATTGGTTATCGCCGCTTTGAGATGTAAAGAATTCAAAGGATCCATTTACGTTAAAGCTACTGCTGAACCAACCAACTCGCCCCAATACAAACTCGCCTAAGTTTATACCATCGAAATATGCATTGGATTCCATATTTTCGAGTGTTGTTACAATGTTTAAGTTTTCATTCAGCATTTGTTGAATTGCTTCCATCACCTTTTTATTAGCATCTGATGTATTATATTTCATTACTAACTCAGGGAAACCCTCACCATTCGGGTAGCCAGCATCCGCGAGGAGCTTTTGTGCCTCCTCTACATTTGCTGCTCTCGGTTCAATTCCGTATTGTGCTTTTGGATATCCATCTTCTTCAAGTGGTCTATATGGATTACCATCAGACATTAAAGGCACTGGATTAATAAATCCTGTAGCAGGTATTTCACCAGCTTTTGTAACATTCTCAACGATGGATTTTCTATCTATCGCCAAAGAAATTGCCTTTCTAACTAGAACATTATCCATAGGCTCAACATCGCAGTTAAAGGCCAAAAACCACACACCTGAACGTGGTACAACGTGAATATATGGTTCTTCAGCCATCAATTTTTGGATTTCCTCCGAAGGAATCTGAGAATTCACATCCATATCGCCGGCTTGAGAAGCTTGTAGTGCTGTGTTTGGATCTGTTATGAAAACTCCTTTAATTTTTTGGATATTAACGTTTCCTGAATCCCAATAATTTTCATTTTTCTCAAAGAGAATATGTGACCCAATAAGATATTCTGAAACCTTATATGGCCCATTTGTAATCGCAGTCTCAGCTCTTTTTTCCCATCCTTCTCCAGTTGTAACAATATCTTCTCTAGTCGGATTGTAAATATTTGTGGATGCTAATTCATCGAAATACGGTGTAGCATTCTTAAGAACTATTTCTAAGGTATAGTCATCTAGCGCCGTTACCATCATCTCGTCCCTTGTTCCCGTTCCGTCATAGAATTCTTGAGCGCCTTTTATATAGTCTGCAACTCTCTTCACATTTGGAGAAGCTTCATTCGGGTCGCATATTCTTTTTATGGAATAAACAAAATCATGTGCAGTTACAGGCTTTCCGTCAGACCACTTCGCATCTTCTCGTAAATGAAAAGTCCATACGAGACCGTCTTCTGATGTTTCCCAGTTTTTTGCAACTCCTGGTTGTATTCCATCTACTGCTGCATATGTAAGACCTTCATACAACTGAGTAATAACGCTGGAGCCAGAGCTCATGGAATTTTGTGCCGGATCCCAAGTTTTAGGTTCTTGTCCTATGTTCCATACAATAACTCTTTGCTCGCTCTCTCCTTCGACTACTTCTGATTCCACTTGTGTTTCTACAGCAGTCTCCGTAGTTTCAGCTGGTTTTGTCTCTGCAGGTTTTTCACTTGCGCATGCTGTTAGCAATATTGAAAACAACATCACCACAGCTAGCATCATAACCAATAGCTTTTTATTCATTTTTCTCCCTCCCATATTACTCTGATTTTAAATCTGAGTTTCAATTATTATATGCATAATAGTAAGTAACCGCAAGACAAATTTTACTAATACTGTAAAAGTTTTGAAATAACGTAGTTTTATAAATCTGCATAAACATCCATTTCAAATAAAAAAGGCCGACTATTCGACCTTAATACCTATATCCCCTATGAATGTTGATTATATCCCTCAAAATTGATGCGGCGGCGGGTTCTAATCCAGATGCCCCACCGGTAATAGTTAGTTCTCCCATTATATCCGTGGTGTATCGTACCGCTTTATTTTTTCCAGTAACACTGTACAAAGGATTGCCCGAGTCTAGTAGCTCTAAGGATACCTTAGCATTTATTTTATCTCCCACCTTTTCGGAGCTTCCTATC
>CAYUJY010000012.1:0-5963 GCA_964445145.1 uncultured Peptoniphilaceae bacterium
TATTTTCTAGCTAATGTTTTGATATTTTTATGGACAAATTCATTTGTGGTTGACACCCTTGTAAAAAATATATTAACAAACGGGCACTTTGTAAAAATATTGTAAGTGCCCGTCTTTTATTAGTTTCTAATAATTCTTCCCAAGAAAATCTTAGTTCTTTCTTCCTTCGGATGATTAAATATATCCGCTGGAGTTCCTTCTTCCACTATAACTCCACCGTCCATAAACACTACCCTATCAGCTACTTCGCTGGCAAATTGCATCTCATGGGTAACTACGATCATGGTTAAGCCAGATTTTGCAAGGTTCTTCATAATCGTTAGTACCTCGCCTACTAACTCAGGGTCTAGGGCAGAAGTAGGCTCATCAAAAAGCATAACCTGTGGGTCCATGGTCAGCGCCCTAGCTATTGCTACACGCTGCTTTTGGCCACCAGAAATTTGTGAAGGCATGGCATCTATATATTCAGCCATTCCCACTTTCTCTAGTTGTTCCAATGCATATTTCCTAGCTTCTGATTCTGATTTTTTTAATACTTTGGTTTGCCCAATTATACAGTTTTCAATTACAGTCATATTATCAAAAAGGTTAAATTGTTGAAATACCATTCCGACTTGAGTTCTAAACTTTGACAGCTCATTCAAATGGCTTAGAATATTTAGACCGTCAACAAAGATGGAACCTGAAGTTGGCATCTCCAATAGATTTATACAACGAAGTAGTGTGGATTTACCAGAGCCAGACGGGCCAATTAGGGTAACAACTTCACCTTCCTCCACGTAAAAATTAATATCCCTAAGCACGACGTTGTCGCCAAATTGTTTTTTTAAATTTTCTATTTTTATAAGTTTATTCATTATTTACTCCTTACTTGTAGCTGGTTTGCCATAATTGATGATGTTTTCTCGCCAGACATCTTTTCTTCTAGCTTTTGCACTATAAAGGTAATCACGGTAGTCAGCGCAAGATAAATCAAACATGTCACAAACCAGGTTTCAAAAAATCTATAGTTAGCAGCAGAGATGGATCTCGTTGTGAAATATAGTTCCGAATAACTAATTACGTTCAAAACGGACGTGTCCTTTACGTTTATAATAAATTCATTACCTACAGATGGAAGTATATTTTTAAGAGCCTGTGGTAGGACAACATATCTCATGGTTTGACCATGGGTCATGCCGATTGCAGATGCACCCTCAAATTGTCCCTTGTTTACAGATGTGATTCCGCCACGCACTACTTCTGAAAGGTAAGCTCCAGTATTTATGGAAACAATAATAAATGCAGCCATATTTCTATCTAGGTCTATATTAAAATACATTTTTATGCCATAGTAAAAGACCATTGCCTGTACCATCATTGGCGTACCCCTAAAGAAATGAACATAGGCACCTAGAATTCCTTTGATTGCCTTAACAAATAGGTTTTTAGAGCTATCGGGGCCATTAGGTATCGTCCTAACAGTTCCCACGATAAGACCTATGAACAGTCCCACTGTAGTACCGATTATCGATACCTTTATCGTAGCTATAACGCCGCTTAAAAACATCGGCCAATTTTTTATAAATATTTCCCACATCGTTTGTAACATAATTTTCTCCTTAAATAATATAATAAAAAAAGCTTCCATCCCAAGATTTATCCTTGGGGTGAAAGCTGAACTTACACGTTACCACCCAATTTTATACATATCTCACGATATGTACCTTTGCAGGTACAAACATACCTTGTCGCTATATCGTGCAACCCACGTTTCATTGAAAAGCTCAAAGTCTTTATTCATCTAAAGGAATCTACATTCTTTCACCATCCGAATGCTCTCTACAAGATTTAATTAGATTACTCGTCTCATCATCGCAGAGAAATTATATAACAATATAATATAATTTTCAAGCAATAATTTTATTGTAACAGTATTGTCACTTGAATTTCAGGAAATTACTTTTTTAAATCCCTCAGATTATAGAGATGAACAAAAAGCTTTTAAAAATCTATATTTGGATATTAACCGATAATATGCCTCAGGGTACGGCAATTCAGATTATGAAAATAATTGTGATTGAAATAGGAAATTTTGAGCGTCAGGGAATTAAAATTGTAGATAAAAGTGCTGAGACTATTTTCGTGGATAAATTTTCTGGAATATTGGACAAGGACATATATCTATTTAAATTAAATTACATAATCACGTTTATACGAAAGCTGGATATGTGACGAAAATACAGGATCATTATTTAGCATAGAAATAGGGCAATCATTGCGATTGCCCTAAAATTATTTCATCTTCAGTCCAAATGTTCTACCAATTTTTCTTATAATCATGGAACTAGCAAATTTTATACCTGGCCATGGGTCGTCTAGGGACCATGTGGATGGAATAAATTTTTGATTATTTTGCTCCCTTATTTCCTCGCGGGTATATTGTCCTACAGCCACGTAGGCGCGCATAGCAGGAATATCTTCAAATAAATACCTCCACACTGCTCCCGTATCATAATCGATGGCTTTCTTTCCAATATCTTCACCAATCATTTCCATATAGGTCAAATATGGTGTGTCCATTCCTACGCGAATATGCATTTCAGTAAAGTTTACATATCTTACATTAACTTCCACCATATAAATTTTACCATTGTTTTCATCTCGCTTCATCTCCACTTCCACGAAGCCCTTAAATCCAATTGCTTCAAGAAAAGGTATGGACAGTTCCGCAGCCTCTGGTATCCATTTTTGTGCGGCTACAGTTGAGGCACCAAAATTTATAGGCCATTGACGGATTTTATATTCAGTAGTATAGTATGCAACCTTACCATCCTGCGTCATGTAAGCATCGAAGTTGTAGTTATTTTGTTCAGGTCCAGGAATTATCCTTTGGATAAAAACGTCCATTTTGTCGTTTCTACACATTTCCACAACACGCTTCAATTCCCTCTCATTGCGAATGAATATAGCCTTCTCGCGATATTTGTTTACAAAGGTAGGTGAATCCTTAGGCTTTACGATACATGGATACTTTAGCTCTTTTGCAACTCTCTCGTATATATTGTCATCGTCTATATTGATTATTTCTGGTATAAGTACATCATATTTTTTTGCAATCTCCGTCAGCTTATATTTATCCATCAGGTCTGTAAGTAGACCCTTCCTATCCATTGGAAATAGATAATATTCCTTTAGCTGGTGGAAATATTTGTCCATAAATTCCACATAGGGGTCAGCTGTCGCTAGAAGTACGGGCTTGTACTCCTGTTGTTTTGCATAATTTATTAAAAATTCCAAGCAAGCATCCCCATGCTCCTTATAGTGAGGTGCAATCAATGCTTCCTTTACATATCTGCTCTTGCCGTAATGATTTACTCCGTTATGATTTACAGAAACTACGTGAATTCCCTTTTTTCCAAGAGTTCTAACTACAGCTATACCTATATAATAATTTGTGCCTAGTACTACAGCTTTATTTTTATATTCCATAGGATTACCTCCAATCAGTAAAATTATATCATATTTAGGGTATAATATTAATAATATAAATCGAAGGGGGAAATATAATGGATCTAATTGTAGTTGATTGCCAAAACGATTTTATCGATGGAACCTTAGCATGCCTAAATGCAAATATAGCCGTAGATAAAATAGTGGAGAGCTTCAAAGAAAATATGAACGTTTATTATACGAGTGATTTTCATCCACAAAACCATATGAGTTTTTCTGAACAAGGTGGAACCTGGCCTCCACATTGTGTAGCTGGAACATGGGGAGCTGAGCTTTCTGAGAAATTTTCAGATAGCAAATATGCACCAACTGCGGAAAATGTATTTTACAAAGGTGAAAATCCTGACGTTGAAGAGTACTCTGGATTTAGTGGAAAAAACGAACAAGGAGAGTATCTGAAGGAGAAAATTGGAGATAAAGTATATATAGCAGGTATAGCCAGTGAATTTTGCGTTAGAGAAACCGCATTAGCTTTCAAAAATTATGGGAAGGAAGTAGTAGTTTTAAAGGACCTACTAGGCTATGTAAACGAAGAACAACATTTGAAAAACCTTAAGGAACTCCAAGAATTGGGAATAACTGTGGAATGAATATAGACATCATTTCAGTAGGCAAGCTCAAGGAAGAATATTTAAAGTCAGGTATAAATGAATTCTTAAAGCGCATGGGACCCTATGCAAAGGTTAAAGTAATAGAGATACCGGATGAAAAAGCTCCCGAGAATTTATCTGATGCCGACTTGGAACGGATAAAAATTATTGAAGGTGAAAAAATTCTTGCCAAAACCAAGGATAATTCACATATTATAGCCTTGGCAATAGAAGGAAAACAATTATCTAGCGAGGAATTTTCCATCCACATTGAAAAGCAGATGAACGAAGGACTAAGTGACATAACCTTTATAATTGGTGGATCTAACGGACTATCGGAAGAAGTTTTAAGGAGAGCACATTACAAGCTAAGTTTTTCAAAAATGACCTTTCCCCATCAGCTCATGAGGTTAATTCTCATGGAGCAAATTTATCGTGCCTTTAGAATAATGAACAATCACCCATACCATAAGTAAGTAAATTAAAATGCACTATTAGACTTTAACAAAGTGCAAAAATTGCACTAGCATATTTATTTAAAGTGCAAATAATGTTATAATATATTTGGTGATGTATGAAAGAAGATTTAAGTAATACCTTCAAAAAGAAAGTTGATGTTTTAGATTTAGGACAACTGCAAAATAATATGGAATTATTGAATGAGATATTAAAGAATGGAATTAAAATTTATGGATAATATTAAAAATGATGAGTATTTCCTAACCAAGCTTAGTGAAGATTTACATTTGTGCTGAAGTTGCTTGGCGAGTAGCAACTTTAACTATTATCATATAAAATGCACTATTAAACTTTAATAAAGTGCAAAAATTACACTAATATATTTATCGAAAGTGCAAATATATATTCTAAATAGCTGCGAGTATATCTCGCGGCTATTTTATTGCCACATAAAACAATAATTATAAAAATGTTTCACTAAAAGATGTGCTGGGTATTTTATTTAAGGTAAAAATATTTTATGAAACACTAAAAATTTATATTACAGGAGGCAATATGAGGATAGCGATAGTACATTCTGAATTTAAAAACTTACCGGCAGAGGTAATGAAGCAAAATCCCCACGGACCATATCAAATGAAGATGACTTTAAAAACGATCTCCGAAGCTTTGCAAAACAATGGACACGAAGTATTTCCAGTTGCAGCAAATGTAGATACCTTAAGAAATATTATGGATATTGGAAATGTGGATGTAATATTCTGCCACTATATAGCAATGCTAAATAAGAAAAGGCATGGAAATGTTTTTGCAATGCTAGAACTACTTGATATACCGTTGGTTGGCTCAGGAATTTATGGCCACACAATTTGTTTATATAAAGAAACTACAAAGCTAGTGTTGAGATCACTTGGAATTCCAACGCCGCCTTCACAGCTAATGTACAGCGAAGATGATGAATTGATTGAGGAGCTGCGAGATAGATATCCGCTCTTTGTAAAACCAGAGGCTGAGGGTGCATCGGTGGGAATTAGGGATGACTCCTTGGTACACAATGAGGAAGAACTTAGAAAAACTCTTAAGAGGATATTTAAGGATGTGGAGCCACCAGTCCTTGTTGAAGAATATTTATCTGGCAGAGAGTTTACCGTGGGCGTGCTGGACGAGGATGAGCCCATAGCATTACCAGTATTGGAATTTGTGTTCGAAGGCGATGGAAAGGTTCCATTCCAGTCCATCGAAAGAAAATCTTCAGGAAATATAAAAACTATTTGTCCAGCTGACATCAGTCCTGAATTAGAAGCAGAGCTTAAGAAAATAGCCATAGATTCCTTTAAGGCAGTTAAGGCAGGCGTTTATTTGAGGGTGGACTTCCGTTTGGATAGGGATGGTAACGCACAGGTTATTGAAGTAAATACAGTG